>JAYPBG010000301.1:0-4810 GCA_038124075.1 Gammaproteobacteria bacterium | reverse complement strand
CATGAACACCCTAACCGCACTTTTTAACTCAGTCACCCACGCACTTATGAGCCAGTCTCAAACAGAGACTCAAACTCAGACTCAGATAAAAAAAAGCAGCCATGTACTGAATCAAATTCAGATACATGAAGCAGGCCGACCCCTTTTAGATACCGCTGAACATCAGCGACTCATGTCTCACCCTCGTACTCACAGATTCAGATTGCCGAACGACGCAACACGCAGCCGTTATGCACCATTGATCGCCTTCTTAGCAGCGCACGACCAAAGCAATGAGAAAGCGGCACACATCGAGCGCATAGCCCTACACAGCCCCCTCCCATTAGAGACCCTTCAACACGCCATTCAAATCGTAGATCAGAGCGGTGACAGCAACGATTTTCTGCTTTTGCTGGATACTCTAAACACATTGGAACCCAACCATTATGAAGTAGGCGCATTAACAGAGGAGTACAACCTACTTTTTCACTCCGCGAGTCAAAAAGGGTTCATCGATGTGATCATGCAGATGCTGACAATTGAGGGGCGCGGCATAGACCCTTCCAGTTATGGTCATTTAGCACTCATGTTAGCGGCTGGATCTGGCCATAGTCATGTCGTCGATCTACTGCTTAAGAAACAAGGTCAAAGCATCGACCCAGCCATGGATGAGAATTTTGCCCTATTCTTAGCCTCTAAAAATGGCCATCTCGATGTCGTGAAAAGATTACTTAAAGACGAACGCATCTACGAATCAACACCGCTGAATTTTATCAACATGATCAACAACGAAACCGATAAATATATCACAAAGGCTTTATCAGCCATCATCCGTGAGGGCACTCTATGCCACACCCTTATCCACCGCTTACCAGAGGAGATCCTCTACAGTGGAGAAATCCAAACCGCTATGGCCACGGCCCACAACAGCAGTCTGATAAACATAAAACAGCTGCTTAGAAGCGACACATTCAAAATGTTACCAGACGATATACAAGCAAACATCATACAAGAAGCTTATTGCAACCACCTCTTCCTTCAATACCGCAGCGAAGATGAAAGAGCTCTAAGCATTCACACACTGATCGAGTCCATTAATCAATAACGTTTAGGCATCCCTGATATGATTCACCCAACTGGCGAACAGCACGCACAACAGGCAACGAATAACACCCATAACAACGACCGCCTCTCTCGCCTCTCTTCCGCACTCCACCCCACCCTTAACGGCCCGATGATTCGGCCCATATTCCGTCACATTTGCCAGAGCACCTTCCGTCAAGCCTTCATTGCAGACTCCGTGAACAGTCGACTAAACACACTGTTCCATAGAGAAGACCCTACAGAAGCGACCTACAAACATGACAAAAATAACAAACATAAGACGTTATACCCCGATGATCACCCCTTTTCAGGGCGCTTTTTTGACGGCGAACTCACCCAAGCTCTGCTTAAAGCAAAGTGCAATATGCTGTGCTCTCAGATCATATCAGCCTTAACAGCGCACTTAAATCACTGTGACAAGCTGAGCTATTTTTCTGAAACCGGAAAGTTCAGACACTATCTTTTAGAGATGAGTGATAACCCAAGTGCACTTCTCCCCCTCTTAAACGAGAGCGCCGCCTACGCACGCATGCTTGTCAGCCACTTAGAAGATTCAACCGCCACACCCAAACACGTAGAAGAGGTGTTAGCCATTTTTCCTCCCGATGATCACGACGATTATCAGTGCATTAACGGCACACGTGCCCGACTGGTTGAGGCGTTACAGTTTTTTAATCGCAACTTCCTTGATACCCCCACTTCGCTTCCCCTCTTTCTTAAGACAGAGGTGAGCCATGCGGTTCATGACTACATCGCCGACGCAGTGGTTGCGTACAAATTACGAGAGTATGTGGACGAAGAGTATGAGATCCATCTGGTACCGATGTTAACCGCCTATCTAGCAGGCCGTGAAAGCATATCCTCTCGTGATGGGTATGCACTGGTAGCACGAAATAAGATCCCCGCTAAAATCCTCTATAAGATCATCCATGATGCGCCCAACGCACTGAAGCCGCGCTGCGCTCCCTTAACGGCCGCCATTGCACAAAGCGCAACAACCCTGCTGACAAACATAGAGCGGTGTCATGACTTCACTGAACCCTCAACGGGCTTGAAGATGCACGCCATTCGAGAAGCGAGCATCAATGAGCTGATGCAAGAGTACACGCGTTTTGATCCAACCGGCGAAGACGCTATTGAACTGGATGCTGACAGCATGCCAAAGGCATGGAAAATAGAGGCGATTGAAAAGACCGTAAACGATACACTCTCTCGCTATGTTTTAAACAGTACGGCACCTAAAACCGACCATCAGGGCGTTACACCCTATCATCATCTCTTTCAGACAGAAGCTATGGGATCGGTGGTCACACAACTAGTCGCGCTTCAAAACCAGACACATGAGACCCTATCAACCCATAACGCTCTAACAGCACTGCATGTTATGACAACCACGGACGTAGGCGGAAGCCTATTTTATGCGATTCAGATCATTAGGCATATCGGTGTTTATCGAGAGGCGCAGCAAGGCCCTAAGCCCTCCAATACACCTCAAGATCACTACGATTTAGGTATGCAAACGCTGCGCACGCTTGCGCAAAACCGTCAACGCTCTGCGCTTACGCGCGACCGTCTCAACGATATCATTGAGACGGTTCACTACGTCGTAGAGCACTCTTTAGACCCTAACAATGAATACAGCACAGACCCCCGCTGTTTTAGAGCCCTGCTCTGCTATCTTGAAAACCCCAACACGGTTTTTCAAAAGCCGGTTAGTAACTGCACCCGATTAATCGATGATCTGATTAGAGCCAATGTCAGCGTAGAGATATGGCGCGACCTATTAGATAAACCGCCTTTTCTAGAGGCGCTCTCAAACTGCCCCTATTCAACACTGTCTGCTCAACCACACCCTGATATTGAGGGCCTATTATTACTTTTTAAAGAGAAGGCGCACCCCGATTTTTTCTCAGATTTTCTCGCTCACCTTATAAAGTGCTTAGTAGAGCTCAATGACATCGAGACGATTGAACGCATTACCCATCTGGATATTGACCCCAAGTTGCTTTTAGGCAAAAAGGAACTAAAAGTTAATACGCTTAAAACCGCAGCCATATATAATCGAACCGAGGTGATCAGGCTATTGCATAAGATAGGGCTGACGATTGATGAGCTCTTATCGTATGGTTCAGCCGATCACGACTACTCAATCACAGAGTGGGCAACACTCTATAATCAGCCAGAGATCATTTACCTGCTCAGCGAACTAGGGGCCACACCAAAGCAACTGGACCCCGCTGGCGAAACCTCCTTATTGCATGTTCCTCCCCCCATGACCCTCATCGAACTGGCCGCAACCGAAAACAGCGTAGAAGCACTTGAGGCTCTGATTCATGCAGGCCTGTCAGAACACCAACTGCTGCGTGAAAACAGTCTAGGCGAACGGCCACACTATATCGCTGCCGAAATGGGACATGCCGATATTTTACACTGTCTAGGCGAAGCGCTGCCCTCTGACGCACTTTTTACAACACAAGAGAACTACCGCAACGCAGCCCTAGTGAAAGCCGCAATATTGGGTGGCTCGTATGGACCCGGCAACGATCGCAACGTCATTGAAACCTTATTCACACTGGACACGGGGCGAAAATGGGTCAATAGACGCTGCCGCTTCGATGGAAAAACCCCACTGGCTTGGGGCATACTCAACCACAAACACGAAGCCGTAGAAGCAATGATCGACCAGCTCACAGTCGGTGAGCTCTTAACACCTTGCTGTAATGAAGGGCGACTGCCCAGCCATTATGCCATCTTGGCAGAAACATCCTCAACAAGCACTTATGACGCCCTGATAGCATTGGCCAATAAAGTGGCCCAAGAAGCGGTCGCAATAGATGCACTGATCGCCTTAGATAAAAGCGGTTTATCCCCGCTGCACATGGCCGCTGAAAAGAATCAAGGGGACGCCATTCGTCTGCTGAGCAGTAAAGGGATGTCAGCTCAAGCATTCTCCATTGCCCGCCCCTCTGGCGAGAGCCCCATTCACACAGCCGCCCAAAAAGATTCGCTCGACGCGCTGCAGGCGATGGTAGAGTGCGGCGCAACCACTGAGCAGCTGACGCACATGGCAAACGATTCTATAGAGAGCACCCCCATAAAGATTGCACAGAAGCACAACAACCACAGAGCCGTTAACTATATACAGCAGGTGCTCGCGACAAACACCCAGTAAAACAGAGGGGATTTAAAGCGCATGAACTACGCCTACGGTCTATTACACCCTTTCACCTATCTATTTTCAAACAGCGAGGTGGAGCGTCATGAGCAAAGAGGTGATGACCTTCTACATCACATCGAAGAGCGCGACGCTGGCCAACCTCGTATAGCCAACACGGGCCATCAATCGTTACTCTCTTACACCTTCGCAGCCCTATTCTCTCGTCAACCAGCCCCCCCTCAACAAAAACCTCCACTTGCCGTTCAGTTAGCTGACTTCTTAGCTCAACACGATGACAGCCACCAGGGAAAAGAGATGATTCACCACCTTGATTCGGGTGCCCCCATCTCACTGGAGATCGTTCAACACACCACCCGCATTGCCTTACGCATCACCCATCACGACATTTGCACTCTTTTAATCGATATATTAGAGACGCTGGACGACAACGAAAGTTCATTAGCAATAGAATATAACCTGATTCTTCAACATGCATCAAATAAAGGCTTCATAGATCAGGGCTGTCCCACCTAATTCGCTATTGACATAGCCTAAACGATATGTATCTAT
>JAYPBG010000300.1:455-4827 GCA_038124075.1 Gammaproteobacteria bacterium | reverse complement strand
GTAGGGTCGATCATTACGAGTATAAAAGTGGGGCGGTGGATCGGTTTTTGTGCGTCCTTTTTTCCTCATTTTTCTCCTCATTTTTTTCCGTTTTTTCCGCCCCCTTTTTTTCTTCGTGAATTTTAGGTTGTAAAAATAATAATCCTGCTATACATTGATTTTAAGGCGTTTTTGATGAAGGCGTTATTGATGAAGGCGTTATTGATGAAGACGTTATTGATGAAGACGTTATTGATGAAGTAGGGTGAGAATATAAAATATTTTTGTATTGGTTTTTGTGTTTGTTTGTAAATATACGTTAAAACGTTTTGGAGGGGATTATGGTTCACCACGTTAATGGCGGCATAGGAGCGGCTTCACCTTCAGCATTGATGCCTCATGCTCAGAGCGAGCGGGCTCATAATACGCGCTTGAGTCGGTTGTCGGCTTGTATTATGAATGGGGTCAGTAAGCTTTGTAACCGCTTAGCAGCTTGGAGGAGTTCACAATGTATGAGAAGCCCCGCTGTGCAACTCACTGATCGCGGGGGGGCGTTACACCAAATTAAAAACTGGGAACCGGTCGTGCTAGGTCAAGAAACAGAGGGCAAAGGAGCAGAAAGCAAAAAAAATCTTATTTTTATCCATGCAGGTAGTGCACCTCTTAGAAGCGAGGATGGAGAGGGTTTGCTGCTGAGTTATGCAAAGGAGGAGATTGCCGTTAAGGGGCACCCTCAAGCGCCTAATAAATACAACCTTGCTATGCCGTTTAACACGGTCGACTGTTTTGAATCGCTCCCAGAAAGACTCTCTAGAACCAAAGCGATTGATATGCTCTGGGATCGCCGTGAAACGCCTCATGCTTTTATTTTTAAGTTAACGCCGGGAACGGAAGTTTGGACTCAGGGTGGCAAAATTACTGCAAACCGTGAAGTGGGTATTCCGAGGGACTTGCGCTGGAGTGGTAATGAGAGCGTTCAGGTTAAGGAGTACATTCGTGATGGAAAAGAGTGGGTGTCGGTAACGGCACAGGCTACTGCAGGTTCCCAGTAAAATACAACAGCGTTTTCAGTTGAGCAATTCCTGAGTCGGCAAGCCTCGAATCAGGAATTGCTTATTCAGCCAATGTCTTCAGCTGATGGCTTCAGTCGTTGAGCTGTTGAGTGCGTAGTTCCAGACGCGATAGGTGTAGAAAAGATAGCCTATACCGAGGGTTAAGATTGAGATGATAAACCAAAGCAGCATATGGCCAATATTTCCAAATAGGTCGATATCACATTTGAGCGGGTGCTCAGCTCCGTTGGCATCAATAATCGCTGTACGATTGATGATGAATTTAGAAAATGAGTAGGGGGCGAAGATAAGGGCGATGCCGAAGGTAATGATGCTGAGCAGCAGCCAGATAATCAGATGAATAATGATGTCAATAATCGCGATGTCTGCTTTTAATTTCATAAGCTTTACCTTTTTTTTCCTCTTTTCATAATGTTTTGCTCCCTCCTAAATATTTACGTACACTATAGCGCTTGCCTTTAGTTTTGCAATATCTTAGAGCCTTTGATGACTACGTCTTGGCTCGCTTTTTGGGTGATGCCGCCACTGCCTTGCAAGGTAATATTCTTTCCTTTTATGGTGATGTCACCATTTTTTTTCATGGTGATGCTGGCGCTGCCTGTCTTTATGACAATTTGGTCGGCGACATTGATGGTTAATGTTTTGCCAACATCGAGCTGTTCGTCTTTGCCCACTTGGGTGGTACGGTTGTCACCAATCGTTAGGGTTCGGTTTTTCCCGATCGATAGGGACTCATTATTAGCAACGTCTTCAGTGCGGTCATTGCCAATAGAGATCAACTCATTGTTGCCCACATGCTCTGATCGGTTATTCAGGATGGTGACCTGTTCGTCATGGTCAACGGTCTTTGACCGGTCATGCCCTACCCAGTGTGTTTCATCATTTTCAACCTCTATGGTTTGATCTTTTTCTGCATGCAGATGGAGCCGCTCTTCTCCCTTTTTATCCTCGAAGCGAATCTCATTGAACTGTTCGGGTGTACCATCTAAGGTGCTTCGGCTCTTGATGCCCGAGTGGGTTTTGTTGGCCGGTAGGGTGTAAGGCGGTTGATTGTCTGCATTGTAGGTGCTGCCCGTAATAATGGGGCGATCGGGATCGCCTTCTAAAAAGCTGACAATCACCTCTTGGCCCATGCGAGGAATAAACTGAAACCCCCAACCTTTACCGGCCCACTGCTGAGCGACTCGAATCCAACAGGAGCTGTCTTGATCTTGATGACCCAGTCGATCCCAGTGAAATTGTACTTTGATGCGGCCAAATTCGTCGGTATAGATCTCCTCACCTTCGGCGCCGACAACAACCGCTGTCTGCTGCCCTTGTATTGTTGGTTTAGGTGTGGTGCGGGGGGCTTTATACCTTGCGCTGGCAGGCATGGCGGTGATGTGGGTGCTGTAGTTGGTATCCGTGTGATCACCGGATGCGTAGCCGCTCTGGTCGAAGTGATGTTGCACGGTTAAGATCAGATACTCTTGATTCAACGGCATGCGAGGGCTGTTACTGAGGGTAAACAGGTAGCCTGGAATCATACCGCGAATCTGGCCCGTTCCACTCATCTGCTCATAGGGTGTCTGAGCCGCTTCAATCGCGTGCTGTGCATACTCTTCACCTTCACTGATCTCGGTATAGAGGCCGGGGTAGTCGTAGATTTCTTGATTATTGAGTGTGTGGCTTTGAGAGATTGAGCGCTGGACTGCAAGGTCACTTTTCGGTTTAGTGAAGTCATAGTCCGTCATGCAGAAGCGTGTGGTGCAGAGCTGCTTTTCGGCACGCCAGCTGTGGAGCGCATCCGATTTAGGGCGACCGCTGCCTTGTGCTAAATAGAGAGGGACGGTCTCAAAACCTGGGAAAGGGGCGTGCGCGCCATACCCATCGGCAAGCACTAGGGTGTGTTGAGTGTGAGTGTGTTCAAAGTAGTAATATATGCCTTCTTGTTCCATCAGGCGACTGATGAAGTGAAAGAGGCTCTCACGGTACTGTACACAGTACTCTCGTGGTGTATATTGACCGCTTAAGCGATTATCAACATGGGTAAATCCGTGCTCATCGCAGAGAAGGGTTTGAATAAGGGTGGGTGTATTTTGGTGCTGAAAAATTCTGCAGTCTGCATTCTGGTGTAAGAACCATAAAAAGGGTTTTAAGGTGATTTCGTAAACGGCGTAGTCGCCCTCAATGCCGGTATAAATAAACTGTGAGACTAAACCGTTAAAGTGGCGCGGTGTGCCTGTTGAGGTCTCCAAGGTGACGGTTACTGCTTCGCCCAGCAGCTCATCAAGTTCGATATCTTCTCGGGTACTGAGTGCAACGATATGATATGTAAAGAGTTTGCTGATGCCCTCTTCAGCGTGCATCTCTTTTAACAGAAGGGTATCACGGCCCAAAGGGGAGGTGATCTGTGCTTGTCGGTGCTGCTCGGATGCCTGTTGTCCCATTCGCTTTCCTTTTAAATGCGCTTATTCTGCTCAGCCCAAGACTCAGATAGAAAAGATTTAGATAAAAAAAGATTCTTATAAAAGTATGCGGCATCCATTCTATCAAGTATCGGGATAATGTATCATTCGATTTTGGTAAAAGATCACAAAAATTCTGACTAAGAGTGCGAGGATCGCCCGTCTTCTATTGGATTAATATACCTCTGCAGCATCGATGATGGAGATCGCAGTGGAAGGTCGTACCTGAACATCACAGCAGCCAACACGCAACAAAAGGAGCCGTAAGTGAGTTTTGATGTAATCGAGATGCTCAAACCCCTCAGTGATGAGGCACCTTGTGGTGTTGAGCTTGATGAGTTTTTTTATGCACCCGGCTTCCAAGCATTAAAAAAGCGATTAGAGGGTGAGCCTGAGCGGCAGATGGGCGACGTCGTTGTGGCCGCAAAAGAGCCAGACTGGCGGGAGATTGAACAATCTGCGTTGACGCTTTGGGAGCAGGCAAAAAGCGTACGTTTGATCTATGCCATGGCGTTGGCAGGTTTGAAGCATCGAGGTCTCTGCGCCTTAGTGGAGCAGCTTGAGTTACTGGAGGGGCTGTTTGAGCAGTATTGGGATCATGCTGAACCGCTTCTGCTTGAGGAGGGTGAGTACGATCCGTTGCTGCGCATTAATGCGCTTAAAGCGTTCAACAGCCGATTACTTCGTGAGCGGCTGCTCTCATGTATATTGGTCGCCTCTGCGCAAGCAGGCACCTACACGATAGGCGATTTCTTTATTGCTGAAAAGCATGAGCAGGCACCCAAGGCATCTGAGGCGTCATCAGAGTCTCGTCGGAAGCGTAGGCGGCGACGAGATGAAGAGGAGGAGGCGCCACAAGAGGCCGAAGCACCC
>JAYPBG010000300.1:0-445 GCA_038124075.1 Gammaproteobacteria bacterium | reverse complement strand
ATTAAGGCTGCTTTGCAAGCATGTGATATTGAGCAGTTGGCTGCCACAGTGGAGCAGTTGGAGACGATATTGGAGCGGGTTGATCGAATTGAGCGGTATGTCAACGAGAAGATCTCTGAATATTCACTGACCTTCTCTCAGATTAGGGAGGTGCTGGGTAACGTGGTGGCGCCGGTGGCAGCGCTTTATCGCTTGCGTCTGCCCGAGGGCGCTGACGTTGCGGTTCAGACTGAGGTAAATAAGGGTGAACAGGGTGACAGCGAGCAGATGGGAGAAGCGCAGATGGCTGAACAGCCACTTCAACAGGCTAATAAGCAGCAGGAGCATGGACAGAGTGGACAGCATGCGATGCAGATAGGGCAAGTGACAACACGTGAACAAGCGCTGAAACTGATCGAGAGTGTGACTGACGACTTTCAACGTTATGAGCCATCCAGTCCCGTGC
>JAYPBG010000299.1:2299-4830 GCA_038124075.1 Gammaproteobacteria bacterium | reverse complement strand
CAATACGGCGTACCATTGGCTGCCTAATATACATCAAATTTAGGTCATACCCAATTTGATAAATATGTAAATATTATTAATATTCTTGAATCAAGCGCCCTGACACAGTTTTTTACACAAGAGAATTCGACTATACTGAGCGATCAAATAGATAAGATATCAAGACACGACCCAGACTGTGCAGAGTTTTTTATTGACACCCTGGCCGACGGATTCAAAAAAGACTCAACCGCCTTCCCTGCCTTCTTAAAGAAATTCAACAAAAAATGTGCGCCTACCAATGCCGTACTTTGGAGTCTACTACAGAATAACCCATCGGAAAACTCCATCAGCGTTGATGAAAACACCATTCAATCAATAAAAAAAGTGCTAGAGATTGAAACATTCAAAGACACGGGCAATCAGATGGAATTATCATCCTCACTCACGATGATCAAACAGAGCTTGAATTCGCAAGATGAAAAAAAGATAGCAAAGGAATTTTTAATCAATACATTCAACGATATCAAAGAGTCAATATCCAACAATACAAACAATAAAAAAATACAAACCGAAAATCCTGCGCCCAAAAAAAATACTGCGGCCAAGAAGCTCCTCAACACACTTCAAACCATACAGTTCTTAGTAAGACTCAAAGATAATGGCGTCATCGGCAAACAAACACTGATAGACAATATCCGACTCAGTCATGGCAACTCAGAATCTGACAAGAGCGCCCTCAATAACAGTGAAATACTGGGGACATACAAACAAGCACTGCTTTCAAAAATCGGGGTACCTGCACAAGAGGGCAGCCTGGACGCTATAAAAAAATATTCCAGTGAAGCAAGAAAACCACTCACCCTGTTTGAATACCTTAATAATCACGCTGAAGAGACACAAAACGACAACACCCACCAAACCCTAAAAGATATGGCCATACTGCTGTTGGGTCCAGAGGAGGCATTCAAAAATTATCGATACGACACCGACGAAAACCCTCACTTAAAGACAATTGCTGAGAGCCATCCAGACGTTTACCAAAAATGGGCAGCGCCAACCCAAGAACAACGACGGTTTGAACAGACAGACTTTACGCCAAGAAAAAGCAAAGAGTACACAGCAATGATTAGCGATAACCCTGAAGACTTGTTTCTATCAGGAACTGAAGTACACGGCAGCTGCCAGCATGCCACTTATGCTGACACCGAACTAAACTGCGGATTACAGTCCTATGTACTGGATGGAAAAATAAAAATATTGGCCATCAAGAATAATGAAAATGAAATTGTGGCGCGCCAGATGATTAGGATACTGTTAAACAATAAAGATGAACCGGTACTGTTTGCTGACAAGTTGTACTTCAAAACAGGCCATAACACCAAGACATTTACCTCTCAACTCGACACGCAAATTAAAACCTACGCCCAGATGCTCAAGATTCCCTATGTCGCCCCCGACAAGGTTGCCGATTATGGTCCACTGCGTGCTCTAGAAAACCGTGGTACACCCGAATATGTAGATGGCGGCACTGCGCCAAATCCGCATTCTCAAGTTGGAATTCACACTCAAGGAACAGGATACACCATTTTATAATTCATTTCATAATTCAACCATTCAATCTCCACAATAATTCTCAACAATACTACAATACTACAACAGTGCTACAATGAACCCCGATCATACTTTGTAGCAGTAGAGGCAGATGAGGAAAAAAGGGAAAAGGGAGAGCGGCATGGCGCGCCAAAATGTAAAAAGTTCCAAAGGTTTAACCAGCGGGATCAGGAAGGGAGGTGGGAAGATAAAGAAAGGGTTGATTGTCGCGGTCATCGGGGTATTGATCGCCCTCTTCTTTGCGTTTGACCTTCAACACCAACTGACTCTGGACAATTTAAAAGCGCAAGCGACCCACTTTGAGCAGTGGCAACAGCAATCACCGCAGGTTGTCGCCCCCCTCTACTTCATCTTATACGTGTTAGTGGCCGCACTTTCACTGCCAGGCGCCGCCATCTTAACCTTAGCCGCAGGGGCACTCTTTGGGCTCTTTTATGGCTTTATCCTGGTCTCCTTCGCCTCCAGCATCGGCGCCCTGCTCGCCTTTTTGGTCTCACGTTACCTGCTGCGCGACTGGGTTCAAATCAAATTAGGCGATCGCTTAAGCACACTGAACTCAGGCATTGAAAAAGAGGGCGCCTTTTATCTCTTCACACTCAGACTGGTGCCCATATTCCCCTTCTTCCTCATCAACCTGCTGATGGGGCTCACCCCCATCGCGGCATTCACCTTTTATTGGGTCAGCCAAATTGGGATGTTGGCAGGCACGCTGGTCTACGTAAACGCCGGCACGCAACTGGCGCACCTAGACAGCCTGAGCGGTATCCTATCCCCCACGCTGATCTTATCATTTGCGCTGCTGGGCATTTTTCCCCTAATCGCAAAAAAAGTAGTGGGCATCATTCAAGCAAAACGTGTTTATGCTCGCTGGCAGAAACCCAAACAGTATGACCGCAACCTTATTGTGATCGGAGCCGGTGCCGCAGGCTTAGTAACCG
>JAYPBG010000299.1:0-2274 GCA_038124075.1 Gammaproteobacteria bacterium | reverse complement strand
CTATATTGGTGCGGCCGTTAAGGCAAAAGTGACCCTTGTTGAAGCGCACAAAATGGGAGGAGACTGTCTAAATTTTGGCTGCGTTCCAAGTAAAGCGCTGATACGCAGCGCAAAATTAGCGCATCAAATAAAACATGCTGATCGATACGGCCTCACCCCCCCTCAATCTACCGACCTCTCTTTCTCCTTTAAAGCGATCATGAAACGCGTGCATGAGATCATCAAAGCGATCGAACCCCACGACAGTGTTGAACGCTATGAGTCCCTCGGCGTCGAAGTCCTCTCAGGCTATGCCACCCTCAAAGACCCATGGACCGTCTCAATCGCACAGAACAGCGGCGAGACCGTGACCTTAACCGCACGCTCGATTGTTATAGCCGCAGGGGCGAAACCTTTTGTCCCACCCCTGCCAGGCATAGAAGCCTCCGGCTACGTCACCAGCGACACCCTTTGGGATCGCTTTTCTGACCGAGACACACCCCCTGCACGCCTGATCGTACTGGGTGGCGGCCCGATTGGGTGTGAATTGGCACAAAGCTTTGCACGCCTGGGTTCTGAGGTCACTCAAATAGAGATGGCCCCCAGACTGCTGATTCGAGAAGATGAAGAGGTCGCAGAAGCGGTACGCGCCTCTATGTCTCGCGATGGGGTCAATATACTGACAGGACACAAAGCACTGCGCTGTGAGCAGCACGTTGGAGATAACAGCAGCAGCAACAACAACACCAACACCAAAGTACTGATTGTCGAGCATAACGGCGAAGAGATCAGCCTACCTTACGATGAGATGATCTGCGCCGTAGGGCGTGTGGCACGTTTAGAGGGGTATGGGTTAGAGACATTGGGCATAGAAACCTCTCGCACCGTCGTCACCAATGAGTACCTAGAGACACTCTACCCCAATATTTATGCAGCAGGCGATGTTGCAGGCCCTTACCAATTCACCCATACGGCCGCCCATCAAGCTTGGTATGCGTCCGTCAACGCACTCTTTGGTTTTGTTAAAAAGTTTGCCGTTGACTACCGAGTGATCCCCTGGACCACCTTCACCGACCCCGAAGTGGCGCGTGTCGGCCTAAGCGAGCAAGAGGCTAAAGAGCGCGGCATCCCCTATGAAGTATCCCGTTATGGCCTTGACGACCTTGACCGAGCCATCACCGACAGTGAGGCCTCAGGCTTTATTAAAGTACTGACCAAACCAAACAGCGACCGCATTCTCGGCGCCACCATTATTGGTGAGCACGCGGGGGACCTTTTGGCCGAGTGCGTCTTCGCCATGAAGCATGGCTTAGGCCTTAATAAAATCCTCGGCACCATTCACACGTATCCAACCTGGAATGAAGCCAACCGCTTTGTAGCCGGCGAATGGAAACGCGCCCATACCAATCCTACCGTTATGCGGCTACTGACGCGCCTGCATGCATGGCGACGAGGCTAGATAAACGAGGAGAGGTTAAATACGTGAGGAATATGGATAACGTGAGGAATGGATAACAGCGTATGCAGACACTTGAAGATCGACTGTTCTCTGCGCAGAATAACTACTATGTTGCAACAGCGACCGACCTTTTTTCGGCGCCGCAATTAATGAAACAGAGCGCTAACAGAGCGCTAGAGACCGCATTAGAGACGGACTGTCTGATCATCGGCGGTGGACTTGCTGGTCTGGCAACCGGCATGAGCCTCCTGGAGCGGGGTGAGCAGAAAGTTACTGTGATCGAATCGCGCTCGGTCGGCTATGGTGCTTCAGGCCGAAACGGAGGCTTTGTCTTTGGCGGCTACTCACTGGGTGAAGCGCAACTGCTGCACCAGCTCGGTGAAAAGGATGGGCGGTGGGCCTATGAGCTAACCACTGCGGCCGTTGAGACCCTTCGAACACGCATTGAACGCTACGCTATAGAGTGCGATAAGCGCGAAAGCGGTATTGTGTTAGCCGACGGCTTTACGTCGTCACGCCCCTTAAAAGCCAAACAGCAGTGGATGCAGCGCTCTCTGGGTGTCGACTGGTCCTGGTTGGACCGTGAGCGCCTGCAACAACATGTCACCTCTGCCCGCTATCATCACGGGCTGCTGGAGCAAAATGCATTTCATATACACCCTCTCAAATATGTTAAAGGCCTTGCCAGAGCCTTTGTTGAAAAAGGCGGATCGTGCTATGAGCACACGGCGGCGCAGACGATAGAGCCCTATGAACAAGGCGTCAGGGTAACAACCGATCAGTAAGCTTACGGCGCCGCAGGGTAGATTTTTCTTCTTCTATTTGATCGCACTCAT
>JAYPBG010000298.1:0-4846 GCA_038124075.1 Gammaproteobacteria bacterium | reverse complement strand
TAATACGATAGACTTATGATGGTTTTGATGCTTGAATTATTTATGCAACAACGCAACGGCTTAAAGGGTGACTTGAAAAGCAAATTAAATAGCCTTATCTCAAACATAACCCAAAGTGGACGGTCGCCGGCTTCTCCATCCTATTGCTCTTCAACAATGAGAGAGCCCTACGTCACAATCAGCATGCTATCATCATGTAAAACAAGGATAGCGAAAAATGAAAGAGATTGGATTTTAGACCATGTGGTCACAAAAATAAATGGACTTACCACTCATGATATCCTGCATATCCAACCAGAACAAGAAACTCAAATCATCCG
Source organism: Gammaproteobacteria bacterium (assembly GCA_038124075.1). Lineage (GTDB taxonomy): Bacteria > Pseudomonadota > Gammaproteobacteria > Pseudomonadales > JAYPBG01 > JAYPBG01. The sequence continues at coordinate 4,526 of JAYPBG010000298.1, read as the reverse complement.
AGCCATACAGCACGAATTAACTCAAATTAATGATAAAACTAGAAACAGAGGTGCCACCTATTCAATCATAAACACAAAAGTCGATAATTTTTTAAGAGTAAGTGTCAAAGATGCTTTAAAAAAGAGAGCGGAAGAGATCATAAATATTTATATCTTTGAAAGAATTCATCACCATCAACTATCAGCCTTTAAAAAGAATATCGAATGGCCTCTGCTTAAAAAGACTCTAAAAGACAAAATCAAAAACGACCTCAAGAAAATTCAAGCTCAATCAAACACTCTAATATCATACGACAAAATAAAAATGATAATCTTGAGAGCAATAGAAAGCTCTCAGAGCTACTTTCTTTCTGAAAAAGGGTCCAAATTCAAATCTTACAAAAAAACGCTTAATCATAGAACAGATGAAACACTGATCAAGACAGAGAATGGAACAACATATGAGCTTTTAAACAAGCTGACAGAAAAACAATCTTATGAACTTTACAATCAATTTAACATTAAAAAGTTAGGGAAAACGGTTCTAAAAAAAAGTGGAGATACCACAATCAGACTGGCTAGAAACATTGACACAGGTAACATTGTTACCGTCAAAAAATTTAATAATGTAGCACAAGCGAAACACGAGGAAAAATTCTATAAAAACAACATGAATCAGAAAAACATTATAAAAATAGAGGGGTTTGCACATATAAAACAGAACATTGATAAAGATGATTCAATAGATAAAGCTTATCTTTTCTTAGAATTTATAGGCTTTAAAACATGCGATACGGTCATCAAAGATACTCGAATGCTGGCCAAATACAATAAGCTTGCAGCACATCAACGAATAAAGAGATATGCCCAACTCTATTTACAAGCGGTCTCCGACCTTCATGCACACGGTATTTACCACGGCAATATCACTCCCAACAATATTATCCATACCTCAGATGACGAAATAAAATTAGATCACTTTCCACTTTCACTTTATCAAGAGCACTACTACTCTACCTCAAGTGCAACTGAATACAGCCCTCCAGAAGCACTCCTAAACCACTCTAATTATCAGTACAGTGCAGAGAAACATGATGCCTTCTCATTAGGCCTATGCCTTTTGGAACTTAAGTGTGGCGTGAAGACAACGTCAAACAACTACTTAAACTTAACCATTAATAATAAAACGTACCCATTAGAAATGAGCTTATTCAAAAAAGAGATAGGGAAATACTGCAATGGTATAGAACAGACCAAAGACGTTGTGGGCAACACTCTAGATGAAGTGATTGCTAAGCTGATTGATACAAATCCCGATGATCGAATCTCACCCGCAGAAGCGTTAACGCTGCCTTACTTTAGCTCAAACAGACTGATAGAGCCCATCAGTCATTGGGAGAGATCGAAGCGTTTGAATAAAATTATCAACACACATTCAAAAAAAACCATCAAAAATGCTCGCAACACCAACAATCTCAGTAAAATATTACACTCATTGATAACCTCTAATCAGCTGGCAGGACACATACTTTCTCTTGTCGACACATTAAAGTTCAAACATTCATTAAACAGCGATAATTACACACATATGTGTGATGCTTTATCCTCGCTGAGCCAATGCACATTTAAACATAACGAAAGTGTGGCTTCCATGATCCTCAATGCAAGAGAGTTCAGGGCACCCAAACTTTCTGAATCGTTTCAAAAGACTGTAGAATTAGATTCACAGCACATTTTAACAATATCATTTAATTTACATACACAAAACAGAAAGCAGAGCATAATTTTTTCTGTATCAAAGAGCACGGATAATCAAGGCCATTCTAAAGATGCTCTTTCAAATAAACCATTATCTACGACTTTAGAAGAATACTCACATCCATCTACTTCTACACTATTAATTGACCAACCCGGCGATGATACATTGTGTGATACCCTGGATAAAATCCACGCCAGTTCGCCGATCAGCAGCGGTTTCTCCACTTCGGATGGCCGCCTCTTGTATGAGACCTCACTCAAACTCGTCAACGCCGTCATCGAAAGGCATGATAGCCAAAAAAAAGAAACAGGCCATCAGCACAACGAGATCGATTTACAACGATTTTCTATCCGAGAGAACCATGTTTCACTGATGCAGTCTACACCCAGTTCAACCATAACAACCAATACACCGGATGAATATTTTGAGGCGTCCATTTTCCATGCTGATTACGCTCCCATAAAACATGATGCGTTTTCCCTCGGCCTAGCGCTTATTGAGTTAAAACATGGATATCCTGCCTACACCATCCCTGATTTTCAACTACAGATTAATGGTAAACCTGTAAATTTTGATTTTATTAAAACAATACTGAAACATAGAAATAAAAAACATGAAAAAATATTTATATGTAAGGGTTTAACCGATACGAAACACCTTCAAGGCCATACCCTTGATGAAGTGATTGCTAAGCTGTTGGAGCGCGATCCCAATATAAGGATCACACCTAAAGAAGCCGTAGCCCTTCCCTATTTCAGTAAAAACAACACCTCTAGCAACGCCTTATCAACCTGTCAGAAACTGCTTGAAAAAGGTCGAGAAGAGAGCCTGGCGAATACTCAAACAACAAACGGCATCCGTGAAGATGAATCAATCAATGACCTTCAACGTTCGCATCTGGCGAACTACTTAAACGCCCACTCTGTAGATCAGTTAATGGCATTAGGCTGTGAGACTATCAATAAACTCATTGTACTGCTTACGCATGAATGGCAACGCCCCACCTCTTTACATACATTTAACTTTCACAAAAATACAACTCTGGCATTGGAACAGGCTCATACAGTAGATGATATTATGCGACGTGACGTCTTACCCGAAACACTGTATGATAAGCTGGCATTAGCGCATAGGCTTCATGAACTCAGTAATGCTTCCTCCAGCGACTCATCTTCTTCTGTCACTCACTCCATCAAGAGCTCCATTCTTCGTACAGCGCGAGAAATCAAAACGCATCTTTCTGGCTTGCATGATCACGCCTCTCATCATTCCGCATCAGCGATTGAAAGGGCACTGCTGCAGCTATTTCATAAAAATGCGTTAATGAGCCCTTCTGATTTAAAAGCTTCATTGGTGACGATCATCAATCAGTGCAGTGATCAATTTCAACTCGATTCACATTTAAGGGATGCGCTGATAGGCATTGCCGACAAGGCCACCCATGACTATCAACCGACAGAGCTTTTCACTCAACAGATCATCAATGAAGCAGGTCGTCGATTTGAATCTAAACTTGCGCTCTCATTAGTGAACAGACCACCCTCAAAAGCAATGAAGATTATGATGAAAAAAGTGATGATTATGATGCGCTCTTTTGACTCCCAAGACTCACTGCTGAATAAGTGGTGCTATTCAGATGAATATGTATACTTAATAGCCTCTTCAGAGTACCACAAGAACATGTCCATTAGGGAGATATCACAGTGGCGCAAAGACCAGCTGTTACGTTGTAATAATATTGCGCTGTTTTATGATTTTCATCACTTTCTTACTAAAAAGTGCTTAACAAAGAAATTCAGTGATGACCTTAATCTGGTTCTAGATAACACCTACCACAATGTGATCCAGAAGAATAGAGGAAAGCGTATTTTGTTGAATCACCGTCACACTACAAACAAAGGTGGTATTGATTTTGGTTCAAACCACTATTGCTATGACCCACACTCTCTACGCATTGACTGGTCTCGTCCCATAAAGAAATATACCACCCGTAATTTTTCAAAAAATAGTGCATTGCACGATATCCCTTTAGGTTCTGGAATATCAGGAAGAGCTAATATACATCTTTTTGGGCAACACTTTTTAGAACATCAAGCTAAAAGTAAAGGTTTACGTGGAATGCCCCCTTTGACGGCTGATGAGTCCATGCTATTCATTGCAGGCCTTTGGGCCACGCTCTGTGCAGACGGCGGCCACTCACTCATTGAGGTCCTTCACAGTGCTGACTTGATTGTTCATGAGGGAATGAAATATTTAAATTCAAAAAAAATGTATTTTTCAGATAAACAGATTGATAATGACTTTTTCAGCCACCTTAAGAAAAAACAGCACCAAGGTGCATTAAGCACGCATGACCAACATCATGGTTTTTATGCCCGAGTCCCCGACCCTATGTTTCAGAAACTCTATTACGAATGCTGGCACCAGCTCTGCATGGATCATGAACATTTAGAGGTATAATCATAGCGCTGGTTGATCTTGAGCGATCTCTTATCCATGCATCATCAATGCTTATCAGAGTGTTGAAGTGTCCAGAGCTTATGGTATACACCATTGAGTGCCAAAAGCTCGCTGTGCGTACCTTCTTCCACGAGCTGTCCCTGATCCATAACTAATATCTTATCAGCACCTCGAATGGTTGAAAGGCGGTGTGCAATCATTAAGGTGGTATGACGAGACGCCAACTCTTCGAACGCGGTCATAATCGCCTGTTCTGATTCACTGTCAAGCGATGAAGTGGCCTCATCAAATACGAGGATATCCGGCTGCTTTAAAATAGCTCGAGCAA
>JAYPBG010000297.1:4563-4854 GCA_038124075.1 Gammaproteobacteria bacterium | reverse complement strand
GCCTTCTACGCTAGCTGTATGAATTGTTGCACTTACGAGTTGAATCCAAGGCTTAATGTTTCCACCGTGTTAACGCTTTCATATCCAGTAAAATCTTGTAGTTTACCGGCACTAAAAACAGCGTTAACACGGTGGCGAAGAGAATGCCAAAGCCGAGCGAGATGGCCATTGGAATCAGAAACTGTGCTTGGGTGGACTGCTCAAACAGCAGTGGAAGTAAGCCAATAAAGGTGGTCAAAGAGGTCAGCATCACCGGTCGAAAACGAGCCACACCGGCGGTGGTGATGGCGT
>JAYPBG010000297.1:2982-4553 GCA_038124075.1 Gammaproteobacteria bacterium | reverse complement strand
TATCTATATTCCCTGTATTCTCTGTTTCGCGATTAATAAAATCAACCAATACCAGCCCGTCGTTAACGACAACCCCTATTAAAGCCAGCATACCGAACAGACTCATAATGGTTAAATGGGTGCCCATAATAAAGTGACCCACTATGGCCCCTATTAAACTGAACGGTATGATAAACATCACAATCAAAGGCTGGGTATAGGATTTAAAAGGAATCGCCAGTAGACAGTAGACGGTGAAGAGCACCAGCAGCAACCCTGTGCCAATACTGCCCAGTGACTGCTGCTGCTCCTCGATCTCTCCTTTCATGGTGTAGTTGAGCGAGGGGTACTGCAGCATGTATTCAGCCATATAGCGCTGTAGATCACGCTGCAAGACCACCATATTGGCAGATTTTTTATCGATGTCGGCGTAGATGTTTAATGTGCGATATCGGTCGGTGCGCTGGATGGAGGAGGGGCTGATGGCATAGTTGAGCGTGACCAGTTTTGATAGAGGGATCTGCTTACCTTTGCTGTTGGGGGGATGAATTAAAAAGCGCTCGAGCATGGCCATTGATTGGCGCTCTTCTAGGCTATGACGCAGTACAACGCGTACCTCATGACGACCTCGCTGAAGGGTTTGCAGCTCAATGCCGTGATAGACCTGTCGTATCTGACCGATGAGTTGGGCACGCGTGAAGCCGAGCCGCTCAGCCAGCGGGGTCAGTTCAAATTGAATCTCCTCTTTTCCGCGTGCCCAACTGTCGGTAATATCGAAAAGAGAGGGGTAGCTGGCCAGGTGTGCTCTAATGCCCGCGGCGGCCTCTCTCATCTGATCGATGCTCTGGCCTTGAATCTGAATATCCATCGGCGTGCCGCGATGGCCGATCTCCGCTTTAAAGGTCAAATTTTCTGAGCCGGGTAGGTGGCCGATCAGAGTGCGCCACTCATCGACCAGCTCCGTACCGCTGATGGAGAGCGCGCGCTCTTCTGGCGGTGTCAGCTCGAGTGTGACGGAACCGCGATGGGCGCCGCCTGAGTAGCCGCTTGTGCCGCTTAATGATTGTATGTGACGTATCACCGATTGCCCGCTTTCTGGATCACGGTACTTCTCTTTTAAACGCAGCCCCGCATCGGTGATCTGTTGAATATAGCGATCGGTCAGCTCAAAATGGCTGCCCAAAGGCATGGTGAGGTTGGCATTAGCGAACTCGCTCGGTACCCGTGGTAAAAAGGTAAAACGGATCCAGCCGCTGCTGACTAAGGTGAAAAGCACAACTAAGGTCCCGAGGCACAGGGTAAGATAGCTGTAGCGATGGTGTAAGACATGTGACAGCAGAGGCCGATAGCACTGCGTGATGCCTTGCTCAAAGCCGCGTGCAAAGCGTGCTTGATGGGAGGCTAGCCAGCGTCCGATGCGGGTTTGGGCGCTATTGTGCTTCACTGATTTTAGGTGTGCTGGCAATATGAGTTTGGATTCGATCAGTGAGAAGAGCAAAATAGGGATCACGACGGCGGGAATTTGGGCAAAAAATTTACCCCTCGTCCCTTCAACAAAGAGGATCGGTAAAAACGCTGCGACGGTGGTCAGC
>JAYPBG010000297.1:0-2972 GCA_038124075.1 Gammaproteobacteria bacterium | reverse complement strand
TCAGCACCCCAAAGGTGACCGGTATGGCGATCTCTCGTGTGCCTATAATGCTTGCTTGGAGTGGGTCGATGCCGCGCTGTTGATGTGAATAGATGTTTTCGCCTGTCACAATGGCGTCATCCACGACAATGCCTAAGACCAATATAAAGCCAAATAGGCTGATGATGTTCAATGTTGTTCCGAAGTAGGCCATGGTAATGAACGCGCCCATAAAAGAGATGGGGATGCCAACAAAGACCCAAAAAGCGACCTGTGGACGTAAAAAGAGGGTGAGCAGAATGAAGACCAGAACCCCGCCTTGTAACGCGCTGGTCGTTAATGTATTAAGGCGTTTTTTGCACACCTTGAGGCAGGAGGGCGCGTTGCGTGTCGATATAGCGTTTTACATGATCTGCAATCTCGATGGCGCTCTCATCGCCTGTTCGGAAGACGTTGACGAAAGCCGCGGGGCGCCCATTAAAGCGGGAGCGTATTGGGGTCTCTTCAAAGCCGTCGTTGATCTGTGCAAGCGCGTCAAGGTGAACGGTGCCTTGTTCGGTAATAATGGGAATATTGGCAAAACTGTTATGGTCGTACGCTTCTCCACGGGTACTGAGTAACCGGTCGCCTTGGCGACTTTTAAGGTTGCCGGCTGTCTGGTTGGTGGAGTGGGCTCTAATGGCGTTGCCTATGTCAGATAGCGTGAGTTGATGGGCACGCAGCGTCGCTTCGTTGGTTGTGATGGCGATCTCATAGTTACGCACACCGGCCAGTGAGACTTGAGAGATCCCCTGATGCGTCAATAGGTCATCCTGAATGCGTTCAGCCAGTTGCCGCAGCTCGGCTTCGCTCTGATCACCGTCACTGGATACCGCGATGGTGATCACTTCACGATTAATTTGTGCGAGAGAGATGAGGGGGTTTTCAATGCCGCTCGGGAGGTTGTTGACGGCGGAAACGCGTCGCTCCACTTCAGAGAGCACGGTTTGTGCATCTTCACCCGAGGCCACCTCGATGGAGACAACAGCCCGATTTTCTACGGACGTGCTGGTGACTTGATCGATGCCGGCCAGGTCTTGTATCGCTTCTTCAATTTTGATGGCGACGCTCTGCTCCATCTCTTGAGGTGATGCGCCGCGCAGCTCAACGCGCACGGTGATGGTGTCCAGCTCTAATGAGGGGAAGACTTCAAGAGGGATATGCTTGTTCAGTGAAAACAGGCCTAAGAAGAGCAGGGCGCAAAGCAGTAAGTTAGCGGCTACATGATTGCGAGCAAACCAGCTGATCATTCAACAGCGTCCTTATCGTCATTATCGTCAGTGCGTTTGTTGATCACAGAGATGGGGGTGCCGCTGATGACATTGTTGAGGGGGGTGGTAATCACCTGGTCGCCATTATTGAGTCCTTCTCGAATCAGGGCCACGTCACTGTCTTGCCAGAGCACGGCGACAGGTCGACGTTCCAGCGTAGAGGGCTGTTCTGCGTGTTGAAGCACGGTGTTGACGTAGCGATTTTGGTAGACCGCATCAGCCGGCAGTACAAACACCGACGTTAACGGCGTGGCGCGAAAGGTCGCTTCGACATAATCCCCTGCAATAAAGGGAGGTGCTTCAAGGTGGGTGGGGGTGTACTCAATAATGGCATGACGCTGTTGTGTGTTGGGGTCAACGATGTCGGTCAACGCCATGAGCTCGGCTTGGACCACCTGCGTGGCGGTCATACTATTGGTATGAGTGGCGGTATGAGTGCCCACCTTGGAGAGCGTCACGGTTTGAGCGGTTTGAGTGCCGATGTGAGTGCTGGATGGGGTGAAGCCAATGAGTGAGGCCTCCTGTGCCGAGATCGGCAGCTTCACTCTATAACGGTCGATGCCTATGATTTCACCGAGTGGCATCGACGGTGATGCCAGTTCGCCTACTTCGCTGTTTCGCTGGATCACAACACCGTGATAGGGGGCGCGCACTTCTGTTTTGGTCAACTCAGCTTTGGCTTTATCCACCCGTGCTTGGGCGGCTTGAAGGTTGGCTTTGGCAGAGGCTAGCTGAGGCTTGCGCAGTGCCAGATCAGGTGCGGGCTGTTTGCCGTGAAGCCGAACCCAATCCGATTGGGCTTGCTCGGCCCGGGCACGCTCTTCGTTCAGCGCGGCCTCGGCTTGAGCCCATTCGGCGAGCCGGATGGCTAAGTCTGCACGGTGCGTCGCGCTGTCCAATCGCACCAGGAGTGTCCCTTTTTCAAAGGTGTACCCTTCAGAGAAGCGTGGATCGATATATTCAATGCGGCCACTGATCTCACTTGAGAGTTGGCTGCGCTGTTTTGCTGCAACATAGCCAAAGGCCTTAATGGTTGGGGCAAAGGCGCGCTTTTCAACGGTGATGGCTTCAATATTGAGTGTATTGATCTTTTCGTGATCATGCGCTTTGTGCTTTCGTGGCTGTTCAGGCGTAACATCTTTTAAGAAATAGAGCGCCGTGGCAAAGCAGGCTATCAGAATCAAGGGTGCAAAGAGTCTCATAGGGTTCCATTATAAGGGATGAATATACGTAAAATATAACTTATTATAGAGCTAAATATTATAGTACAGCAAAATGTACAACTAAATATTATAGCGTTACCCTCTTATTAACTTGTTAAGAAGCTTTGAACGCTTGTGTTGTTTGTTGTTTCTTGTGTGTTGTGATGCGAGATGTGATGCGAGATGTGATATAAAGATATAAACGGATGAGTGATATATATGATGAGCAATGTTTCAAATTTTGTACGTATTGTTGAAGTCGGTCTGAGGGATGGGTTGCAGAATGTTAAGCAGGAGATCCCGACATCGGTAAAAAAAGGGTTCTTGCATCTTTTAGGTTCGGCCAATTTAAAAACAATAGAGGCGGCCAGTTTTGTGTCGCCTAAACGGGTACCGCAAATGGCCGATGGCGCTGAGCTGATGCGTACATGCCAGCGTCTTGAAGGTGTACGGTATACTGCCTTGACGCCGAATCTGAAGG
>JAYPBG010000296.1:1836-4869 GCA_038124075.1 Gammaproteobacteria bacterium | reverse complement strand
TGAAAAACTACACTGTTCACAGTCCTATGGTCACAGGGAGTGGCGCGTACATTGTGCATGCCACATTAGCTAAGTCCATCCAAAATTACAGCATCACACCGATTGACCCTAAAGTTGCATCACTCCCCTTTCTACTCAAAAAATACAAAACAGATCATGATATTATCCACAGCGCTCCAGACTTTGGCAGCCAGCTGTACACGAAAGAATGTAAAGCCGTTACCACCTTTCATAGCTACAATCTAGATCAAGAGAGCTTAAATCACGCCTCCTTCGCTCAGAAAGTTTTTTATAAAACCATCCTCACCCATGCAATTCGTAATGGCGTGGCAAGAGCAGACGCGATCACCGCTGTCAGTAACTTCACAGCAGATATGGTCACTCGTCATTTCGGATATAATAAGAAGATACATGTTATTAAGAATGGCATTGATGAAAACCGTTTTAAACCAACCACTGATGAAAACCTCTCAACGCAGTGCCGAATACTCTTTGTGGGCAATATGCTTAGGCGCAAAGGAGCTACCCTGCTGACAGAGATGGTGGACCATCTTCCCAAATCGTGCCATATTGCCTATACCAGTGGGCTGCGCACCAAATCAGATAAGATCAGAGACCATCGATTAGTCAATCTAGGCCGTATCCCCTATGAGGAGATTCACAAGGTCTACCAAAGCGCCGACATACTTATCTTTCCAACCGTGCGAGAAGGCCTTGGACTAGCGGCTATCGAAGCCATGGCGTGCGGCTTGCCTGTAGTGACGACAAACTGCTCAGCTTTACCCGAAGTGGTCGATCATGCTAAAGGCGGGTATCTGTGTGGGATTAACAATATCGCTGAGATGATATCCTATTTGAAGACACTAATAGACAACCCCGAGCTCAGGGCAGAGATGGGGCAACATAATCGAGAAAAGGTATTAAAGGAATTCACACTCAAAAAAATGCTAACACTCTACAACGAACTATTTAACGAGTTAATGGGCTAAAAAAGGATATTATCTAACATGAACCCAGAAGTTAAAACCGCGATAGCCGATACTCTCTCTGCGATAGTTGGCTGGGTTACATTAGCACCACTTGCTCTATTGATTCCAAAAAAAAAGGGGGCCGTGGTTATTATTGGAAGACAAGGTGGATACTTTTTAGATAACGCCAAACATTTTTATAGCTACCTTCATGAGCTCCAAGACCGTACAATTAATGCACTATTTCTATCTGAGCACTTATCTGTTGTCGAAGAGCTAAAAGAGAGAAATGCCCACGCTGAATCATTCCCAAGTGCCAAATCTATTTGGTGCTTACTGCGCGCTCAGGTTGTGGTTTTTGATGCAACAGATTGGAGCAGAAAAACCCGATTCCAACTCTGTTGGCGAGCTAAGAAAGTACAGCTTTGGCACGGCGCACCACTCAAAGACATTGAGCTTATTTTATTTAAAAAACGCTTGCAACGCTTGAACACTCTGAAAGCAGCCTTATTAAAATTTTACAAGTGGATCTTAGGCCGTCATGCCCCTTATGATCTTTTCATATCACCATCACGCTTTTATACAGATAATGTTTTTACTAGAGCAATCAACGCAAAAGCGATTGAGAATTTTGGATATCCAAGAAATGATTATTTAACAAAGAACTTTACGGGCACAGACTCACTACCAGCACTTACACTGAACAGCCTCGACAACAACACTCTCGAACAGATGCTCAAGAAACGCGAACAAGGGTATCGACTGGTACTCTATGCGCCTACTTTTCGTAAAACATTAAAAAGCCCTTTATCTAACGGCTCTTTAAACTTACAAACATTAAACAGAAATTGCTCCAAGCAGAAAATATTTTTTGTTGTAAAGCTTCACCCAGCGGTATCGAATAGCGTGGATTTAGATGCTTATGACGCTTTAATAGAGTACCCAGCAACCTGTGACATATACCCAATAATGTCTATATTTGACGCAATGGTTGGTGATTATTCCTCTATGGCATTTGACTTCCTACTTGTTAACAAGCCTATTTATTACTTTATTTATGACCTTGAAGACTACATTGCAAACGACAGAGAACTGTTATTTAATTTCGAAGAGTCGTCGCCAGGCATCCTTTGCAAAACCCAACAGGCATTGGAAAAAGCACTTATGAAATTACCTGAAGACAGGCACCAAATACAACGAAAAGCGCTGTTAGATAAATTATTTACGGTGCAAGACGGCTCTTCGTCAATGAAAATATGGGCATACATAAAACTGCACTATATCAAATAGCGACTACAGAAAATTTCTAAATTTACCAGCATCCAAACCTTCATGGCCAGTGAATGGCTTTTTACCAACTCATCGCTACCCAATATTTTTTTAATACTTGAAATATTATAAATCCCCCTATTGACAGCCTTCATGCTCAGCAATGTATCATGAGCAAACTGATTAAACTCCACACCCAGCCATCTATTAAGAGGAACAGGGAACCCCATTTTCTTTCTGTATAAAACCTCATGAGGCAATCGACTCTCATAGGCCTTCTTTAGTAAATACTTGGGCGTATCATAAATCTCAGACACATCCTCACTCACAAGATATTGTGATCGCTCTTTAGCAGCCTCACCACTCCAACGCAGCTTATATTTCTCTGGGAGCTGAAAAGCAAATTCCACTAAGCGGTGATCAACGAAAGGAACACGCGCCTCAACACTTGCTGCCATGGTTGTAATATCAACTCGATTCAACAGGCCGCATAAATGTACCTTCTCGAATGCATACATCATTTTGTTTGCATAGGAAGCGTCACCCGTTCTATCAAACAGAGATTGAAACTTCTGGATAAAGCGGTTTTCATATCCTTTTAAATTGATATCAGATGAAAGCAAGCTCTCTTTTAAGGCAAACGGTGTATAACTGTAAATTGACAAAAAATGATCCACTTGATTTTCAAAAACAACTCTACCATATTTATTTTTTAAACGACGAAGAAATGCTTGAGCCTCTTCCTGGCATGTATGTCGAGGCTGAGATTCGTGGAAAAAGCTGGGCCGAGTCCATT
>JAYPBG010000296.1:0-1826 GCA_038124075.1 Gammaproteobacteria bacterium | reverse complement strand
TTGACTTTCACTATTTTTTGATTGTCCATGCAGCGCAACAGCCATATTGTACTCATCAGCCGATCTAAATATTCGGCCATAACCACCAAAAATCTCATCAGCGCCTTCACCAGAAAGTACCACGGTAATATCGTTGCTAAGGGCTTTTGACATCAAATAAAGCGGGACTTCGTTCGGGACTGCCAAGGGCGCATCTTTAAAACTGATGAGTTTCATCATTGTGTCAAGATACTAATCTCCTGTCAAAACAACTTCACAATGATCCGTTGCATATTGCTTGGCGACCATTTTAGCATAGTTAAACTCACTATAACCCTCTTCAGAAAAGCCAATGGTATATGTTTTCACACTATGATTACAGAATTTTGACATCAGTGCAGTCACTACGCTAGAGTCTACACCACCAGACAGATAGGCTCCTACAGGAACATCCGCAATCATTCTGTACTTAACGGCTGAATCGAGCAACTCGTCAAGTTGCTCAAGATAGACAGACTCCCCATGGTCAATTGATTGGGCTGCGATGCAACCCGATACATCCCAATACTCTTGGATTACAATTTTTTTTTGTTTTACTGAAAAGTTAAGATAATGGCCCGCTGGAATAGACTGGATACCCTGAAAGAAGCTATCATCCATAATTGGGTAACGGAACGATAGATAGGATGAAACAGCCTCCAAATTAAGAGATGGTACATCTTCCATAAACGGGAGGATGCCTTTCACTTCGGAAGCAAAGTAGATTGATTCATTTTTATATTGATAATAAAGTGGCTTGATACCCAGGCGATCTCTTGCCATCCACAACTCAGCGCTTATATTATCATAAATGGCAAAGGCAAACATACCCAATAACTTTGAAACACATTCAATACCGTACCGCTCAAAACAGACAAGTAGGACTTCCGTATCACTGCCGGTCCGAAACTGATACCCCTCTTTCAGTAACCCTTGTTTTAACTCAAGGTAGTTATAAATTTCACCGTTGAAGACAATGGTATATCGCCCATCTTGTGAATACATAGGCTGGGCGGAATGGGCATTAAGATCGATTATACGCAAACGATGATGCCCTAGCGCCACCATATGTTTGCCTGGCTGCCAACAGTACCCACTTTCATCTGGACCTCGGTGGTGCAATTGTGACAATGCCTGAAGAAATTGATTCTTAGAGAACTGGGACGGATCCCCACCAATAACACCAAGTAATCCACACACCCTCTCGCTCCTATGATTTTTTTCTTAAGTCCAATAAAACTGAGTTAATCAGCGTAGAGGATGTACCTTTTGTATAAGGGAAATAGACTACCTTCACTCCACATTGTTCAAATTCGTTCTCTATGTCCTTCCACTTATCTGACTCATACCAATCATCACCCACGAACATGACATCAAATTTAAGCTTCTCCCAAACAGCAAGTTTATCCATATTCTCTTGTGGAATGACTGCATCAACATGTGTAATCGATCGTACAATCTCAAATCGTTCAGAAAACGGGATAACAGCGTGCTTTTGCGTTACGAAGCAGGTTTAGATGCCCAATATGAAAAAGATCAAATACACCTGTTGTATAGCCAATAATCATATTTTTCTCCATCTTAACACGACAACATCATACAACAACTAAAACCTGATTAACCACTTATCACCCAAGATCGCCCTACCGCCAAGTTAAAACTATACTTGTAGCTATACAAAAGTAGAAAGTAGAAAGTAGAAAGTAGAAAGTAATAATAGGCGAAATAATAGGTAGTAACAAGACATCATGATCAGCGGCTCCCGCTGAATTGGCCAGTTTACCAGTCTAACCGTTACCTAAATGAGG
>JAYPBG010000295.1:0-4885 GCA_038124075.1 Gammaproteobacteria bacterium | reverse complement strand
CACCATCGCAGACTTGGAACCGAAACCCGGTCTACCTCCCACCAGCAGCCACCTAGCGTCTGTGCTGAATGACGTTAAACAAAAAAGGCCCAACTTGATCACCCTCGCTCAATACCATAACGATCGAGGCGCTCGTTGGCTCTCTAAGCGCGCACAGGTACCGATCGTGAAATTACCATACACGGTAGGGGGCACTCCGGATGTCACCTCATTACACGCCCTATTTGATATCAGCATAAAGCAGCTGCTACACGCCGTTGGTGGACATCAGTGAGTCGAGGTAGAAGTCGTTAATGGCGCTCACCCTAGAGAATATTACAATACAGATCAGCATTTTGGGTCCCGCTTTTCTTGCGGGGCTTCTGGTGCTCTGTACGCACATACCGCTCGGACGAGAAGTGCTTAAACGTGGCATTATCTTTCTGGATCTGGCGATTGCACAAGTCGCAGGCTTGGGGTTGATCCTGGCGAGCCTCATCGGCATCGAAGCGGATGGTGAACATGGGCTCTCTGTGCTTTCACAAAGTATCGCCGTTGGATCAGCCATGATCGGCGCCAGCGTGCTGTATGGGTTTCGTCATATTGCGGCTCACATTCAAGAGGCCCTCATCGGGATTTTATTTGTCTTGGCCGCAACGGGCGGGATACTGCTGCTGTCGAAGGATCCCCACGGTGGTGAACGGCTGAAAGAGATTCTGGTCGGGCAGATTCTCTGGGTGGAATACGGGACCTTAGCCGTGATCGCAGCGGTTTATGCAGCCATACTCTCTATCTGGCACCTCTGCAAACAGGTCACCCAACGCTATCTATTTTACCCACTCTTTGCCGTCACCATTACCTTGTCAACACAGCTGGTCGGGGTCTACTTAGTCTTTGCCAGTTTGATCATCCCAGCACTTGCCACTGAACAGTCCAATCGACCTAACCCCTATGCCTTTCTGATCGGCACCCTAGGTTACTTATCCGGTTTGGTGGTCGCCGCACTTCTCGACCTCCCACCTGGCGCGATGATCACCTGGTGTTTAGTGGCAACAGCGCTGCTTATCAGGCCCTTCATTCGAACAAACCATGCACCAGAAAAGTGCAACCATTCAGATCAGAATATATAACAATATATCAATAGAATACAAAAAAAGTGCCACACGGTGAGTCAAAGCACAACCGACACCACAGGTGATCAAGTTGGTCTACTGTTTGCAGGTCTGTCGTTTGCACAAAATCATTGCACACCTCTGGAGGTAAATATTTTGAGCAAGCAACGCTTGGTGATTATTGGCAACGGTATGGCTGGCATGAAAACCGTTGAAGAGGTGTTATCAAACAACCCAGATCAGTTTACCATCACCGTCTTTGGTTCTGAGCCCTATGGCAATTACAACCGCATTATGCTCTCCCCCGTATTGTGCGGCGAGAAACGCATTGAAGATATAATGATTAACGATGAGCGCTGGTACCGTGATCATAAGATCACCCTGCATGCTGGACGCAATAAAACCATTGTGAGACTCGACCTTTTAAATAATCGCGTATTTGCTTCGGATGAGACAGTCGCTGACTATGATCGCCTGCTCATTGCAACGGGCTCAACCCCTTTTATTTTACCTATTCCAGGCTACAATCTGGATGGCGTCATCGCATTCCGAGAGATCCTCGATGTAGA
This sequence comes from Gammaproteobacteria bacterium, assembly GCA_038124075.1. Classification (GTDB taxonomy): domain Bacteria; phylum Pseudomonadota; class Gammaproteobacteria; order Pseudomonadales; family JAYPBG01; genus JAYPBG01. The sequence continues at coordinate 3,225 of JAYPBG010000295.1, read as the reverse complement.
AAAAATGATCCTCTACAGCAAAACTCACCAACATGCGGTTGTACTGGGGGGCGGCCTACTTGGCCTTGAAGCAGCCAATGGATTGGCTCAACAAGGGATGCAGGTCACGGTTGTTCACAACAGGGAACACCTACTTAATCGACAAATTGACCGGCATGCCGCACAACTTCTGCAAAACGAGCTGGAACAGCGCGGCATCCGCTTCAAAATGGCTGCACAGGCTCAACAACTCTTGGACGATGGCCAGGGCCATGTCAAAGCTGCACGCATTGACGACGAAACAGTACCGTGTGATCTGTTTGTTATGGCGATCGGTATCCGCCCCAATATATCGCTCGCTCAACGCTCAGGGCTTCAATGCGACCGAGGCATATTAGTCAATGATACCCTTCAGACCTACGACCCTGCGGTCTACGCTGTTGGAGAGTGCATTCAACACCGAGATAAGACCTTTGGTTTGGTTGCTCCACTCTTTGAGCAGGCAAAAGTATGCGCCAATCACCTCAGCGAGCATGGCATGGCCGAATACCGATCACTGCCAGTACCCACAAAGTTAAAAGTCACCGGCATTAAACTCTTCTCTATGGGTGATTTTCGCGCTGAAGATACAAATTCTGAAACCCTGATATTTAAAGATGCAGAAAAAAAGGTGTACAAAAAACTGGTATTAAAGAACAATAAACTGATCGGCGCCGTACTCTATGGTGATACCAACCAAGGCATCTGGTACCAGCAGCTACTAGAACACGAGATCGACATTACACCGATACGCCCTCTACTCATCTTTGGAGAAGCCTACGCGAATGCTTTCATTGAGCAACAAAATGCAACCAACAGCGATAAGAGCACCCTACCCTCTAATCAAAAGGTCGCTTAATGCTAGAGACAACAGATAGCGCAAACGCAAGCACCTCAACACCCGCCCCTTCAAAGCGGATTGAGGTTCAATCGGCACACACCACCTATACAACTTGTGCCTACTGCGGTGTAGGCTGCGGCCTTACAGCAGAGGTGGACCCATGCCACCGAGCCGTGACCATCAAAGCCGATCCACACCACCCCGCCAACCAGGGTCGCCTATGTTCAAAAGGGGCCTCTCTGGGTGAGACCCTCGGCCTCGAGACACGCATGCTCACACCGGAAGCTTATGGGGAGAAGGTAAGCTGGAATCAAGCACTGAATACCGTTTCAGACACACTTCAAACGATCATCAACCAACACGGCCCTGATGCCGTCGCCTTTTACGGCAGCGGACAGCTGCTGACCGAAGACTACTATGTTGCCAACAAACTGATGAAAGGCTTTATCGGCAGCGCAAACATCGATACCAACAGCCGGCTCTGCATGTCATCGTCTGTCTCTGGTCACAAACGGGCCTTTGGCAGCGACACCGTTCCCAACCGTTATGAAGATGTCGAACAGGCCGAGCTGGTGATGCTTATAGGCTCCAACACCGCCTGGTGCCACCCCGTCGTTTTCCAGCGTATACAAGCCGCCAAAGAGAAGAACCCCTCGCTCAAAGTAGTCGTCATCGACCCGAGAAGAACAGAGACCTGTACGATTGCCGATCTCCATCTGCCCATTGCAAGCGGCTACGATGTAGTGCTCTTTAATGGCCTGCTCGCCTATCTTGCTGAACACAACGGCATCGATCATGACTACGTTGAGACATTTACTGAAGGCTTTAACAACGCGCTTGCTGACGCGACTAAAGAGAGCGGCTCTGTCCAACAGGTCGCTGATCAGTGCCGATTGGACGAAGAGGCTGTCGCAACATTTTATGACTGGTTTTTAAAAACCCCAAAAACGGTCAGCCTCTACAGTCAAGGTGTTAATCAATCCTCTTCCGGTACCGACAAAGTCAACGCCATCCTCAACTGCCATCTGGCCACAGGGCGGATCGGAAAACCGGGTGCAGGCCCCCTCTCCTTAACGGGTCAACCCAATGCCATGGGCGGGCGCGAAGTGGGCGGCCTGGCCAATCAGCTGGCCGCGCATATGGACTTCTCAGATGCCGCTGACATTGATCGCGTTAAACGTTTCTGGAACACCGATCGCATCGCAGATAAACCGGGTTACGATGCTGTCAGCCTCTTTGATGCCATTCATGAAGGCAAAGTCAAAGCGGTCTGGATTATGGCCACCAACCCTGTTGTGAGCCTGCCCAACGCCGATAAAGTCAAAACCGCGTTAGAGCAGTGCCCCTTTGTCGTTGTCTCAGACTGCGTCTCAAGAAACGATACGTTAAGCTTTGCAGACGTTAAGCTACCCGCGTTAGGCTGGAGTGAAAAGTCGGGTACCGTCACCAATTCTGAACGCACCCTCTCGCGTCAACGGGCACTGCTCCCCCCTGCAGGCGAGGCCAAACCGGATTGGTGGATCATCTCTCAAGTGGCGCAACGCATGGGGTTTGAGCACGCCTTTAAATACCAACAACCGGTCGAAATCTTTCGAGAACATGCGGCCTTATCCGGTTTTGAAAACGGCTCAGAAGGCAAAAGAAGGGACTTTGATATCTCAGCCTATGCCAATATATCACTGGAGGCCTATAACGACTTTCAGCCCATCCAGTGGCCCGTCAACGCTGAGCACCCCAACGGAAAGCACCGTTTCTTCTCAGAAGGGGGCTTTTTTACACCGAATAAAAAAGGCCAGTTTATTGCCTTAACCCACCGTCCGCCTGCACATTCGCCTGATCAACCCTATCCCCTTATTTTAAATACAGGACGACTGCGCGACCAGTGGCACACCATGACGCGCAGTGCGCTCTCCCCTCGCCTGAATCAACATCGACCCGAACCGTTCGTCGACGTTCACCCAGACGATGCCAAACGCTACGCACTGCAAAACGGGCATATCGCCCTGCTCAGCAGCGCATGGGGTGAGATGTATGCACGCGTGCAGGTCACCGACCGCCAACAGCAGGGCAACCTCTTTGTCCCTATGCATTGGACAGAACAGTATGCAAGCCATGGGCGCATGGGCGCCTTGGTCAACCCTGCCATCGACCCCATCTCTGGCCAACCTGAAAGCAAACACACCCCGGTCACCCTTCGCCCTTTTCGCGCTGAGTGGTACGGTTTTATTCTGAGCCGACACCCTTTGTCGCCCCTTGAGTGCGCCTACCGCATCACCATTAAGGGCGATGGTTTCTACCGATATGAGCTGGCCGGCATGCACCCCCCTGAGGATACCACTCAATGGCTGACTACCCTACCCGTATCG
>JAYPBG010000294.1:0-4891 GCA_038124075.1 Gammaproteobacteria bacterium | reverse complement strand
GGTTGAGTGGGTTGAGTGGGTTGAGTGGGTTGAGTGGGTTGAGTGGGTTGAGTGGGTTGAGTGGAGGTGATGGATGTTTGGTCTTCGGCATTTTCCAAAACGTTTTGGAAAACAGAGTGTCTTGTGCGTATCGGACCTTGAGCTTGAGGGGGTTCTGGGCAAGATGGCGTGTGAGTCTAAAACGGCTGAACGGGCTCTTGTGCCACTGCGTCAGCAGGTTGTGAGTTACATTGAAGAGGCAGAGCCTGAAGCCCGCCATCGAGGGGTTGCCCTGACGCACTACGCTGAATTTGCTTTGGACGTGTGCGATCAATGTTGTGCAATATTGAAAAGAGGCGATGGGCTGCATGAAGAGGTTGTCCCTCTTGTTGTGAGTCTTAAATTGCATATGGTGCGTGTCGGGCTGCTTGATGAGCTGTTTTTTAAAGAGGAGCAGCATCCATCCCGGCAGCTGCTTGATCGTTTTGTCGCTGCATGCATGGGGTCGGTCGGTAAGGCGCATGACCCACTTTTTAGAGCTTTGTCCAATTGGGTCGCTACGATTTCAAATTTAGCGCACGAGAGTGAGACGCATCTTGATGCATTGAATCGCATTTTAGCAAAAGATGAACGCCAGAATCTTCTGGTTGCTAAGCGGGTTAAGTGTACCATTCAGGGTAAATTAAAAGCCGATGAAGCAAAAGACTGTTCCGAGCGTGCTTTGGGCGACTTGTTGGCTCTCTACAGTGTGCCTGAGCCGCTGATTTCTGTGTTGAAGTTATGGCAGAACTATTTGGTGATCGGTTATTTGGATGATCAAGTGCAGCGCTCGACCTGGAACGCAAGGGTCGACCAGCTTGCTGAAATATTGGCCGGTTTTACGCGTGCCGCGCAGCATCTTCAGGATAGAGGTCTCTCAGTGAGTTGCGGTATTGATTGGGCTGAGGTTGAGCGCCATCGTAAGCGCATATCGTTTGCAGCCAATACGGTGGGGGTCTCGCCATCAGTGCAAAAGCGGCTGCTGGAGACGTTTGATGGCACCTATAAGGCGTTAAGTGAAGATAAAAAAGTGATTTTTCGTAGGGTTGCGGTCAAGGAGAAATTTCACTGTGCGCCCGATTTTGATATGAGTTTGGCCTACTCAAGTGAGCTAGAGCGCGTGGAGGCGCTGCAGGTGGGGCAGTGGGTGAAGTTCAGTGGTCCGCATCAAACAGAGTGCCGTGCTCAGTTGCTTGCGCAGATTCCTGAAGCGTCGTCATTGGTCTTTGTGCAGAGAAAAGGGCCAAAGATTTTTGAGAAGCACTATTCAGATTTGGCGATTGGATTGGAGGGCGGTGCCTGTGTCTTGATTAAGGGGGAGAGGCTCTTTTCTGAAGCGTTGGAGGCGGCCATATCATCTGTGGGGGGGCAGTGTGGCCGGCTTTCAGTGGCAGGATAGAGGGGGGTAATATGTGCTGATTTGATTTAATGGTGCCCAGGGCCGGAATCGAACCGGCACGGCCGTTAAGCCGAGGGATTTTAAGTCCCTTGTGTCTACCAATTTCACCACCTGGGCGGTTCTATCTATCTGATCTATCTGCCGCATGCTGTGCGTGCATTTGAGAAAGAGAAATATAGAGAAAAAAATAAGAAAGATCAATGGTTTCTTTCAACTCTTTATCATTTTCACCACTTTTTATCATTTTTTATCACTTTTTTAGACTTTATCGTTTTTTACAGATGTTGGTGTTGGTGTTGGTGTTGGTGATGATAGTTGGCCTTTCGTTTCATCAGAATCGTGAAGAGGGTGTGCGTGAGCAAAGTAACGGCTAATAAACTCTGAGGTTGCAGGTGAAAGTGTAGGTGAGAGTGTGTCGTGTTGGGAGGGCGCAGTTAGGGTGCCGTCGCTGTTATCGGGTGGGCAGCTTAATGCATTATAGATGGGGTTTGCCAACTGCTTACCCAGCTCCACGCCCCATTGATCGAAAGAGTTGATTGACCAAATAACGCCTTGAATAAATGTCTTGTGCTCATAAAGCGCGAGGAGGGCGCCAAGGGTCTCGGGTGTTGTTGAGTGGTAGCCAATGATGCTGTGGGGACGGTTGCCGGGCACGGTTTTGTGAGGAGCCAACGCTTCAGCGTCTGCTTGGGATCGCCCAGAGGCGATCAGCTGTTGGGTCACCTCGTTGAGGGATTGTCCATAGACCAGTGCATCACTTTGCCCTAAACAGTTGGCGATAAGCCAGTGGTGTGAGCTTTGCTGCTCGGGCGTTGTCGCAATGGCGCTTTGCAGCGGCAGTAAGAAGTCAATGGGGGCCAGGTGGGTGCCTTGGTGAAAGAGTTGGTGAAAAGAGTGTTGGCTGTTGCAGCCACTGTTGCCCCAGATGATCGGCCCGGTGGTATAGTGGGTCTTAGCGCCCCACTGGTCAGTGCTTTTGCCGTTGCTCTCCATATCGAGCTGTTGGATATAGCTGGGAAAGCGGCTGAGCAGGTGGTCGTAAGGGATGATGCAGTGTGTTTGGGCGCCCAGAAAGTTGTGATACCAGATGCCGATCAGGGCCAGTGCCACGGGAAGGTTTTTATCCAGCGTCTTTTCTGCAAAATGCCGATCGACGGTGTGTGCGCCTTTGAGTAGGGCTGTGAAGCCTTCCGAGCCTATGGCAAGCATTAAGGTAAAGCCGATGGTCGACCAGAGTGAGTAGCGTCCGCCGACCCAATCCCACATGGGGAGTATCTGCGTTTCATGGATGCCCAGCGCTTTGGCGCGTTCAAGGTTGTTGGTGACGGCAACGACCTGCTGCTCAATACGCTCACGGCCGAGCCAGTCGAAGGTCATCTTTGCATTTTTAATCGTCTCTAATGTGCCAAATGATTTTGAGCAGACGACCACGAGGCTCTCTTCTGGTCTGCACTGTTGTAAGACGTGGTGCAGCTCAATGGGGTCGATGTTGGCGACAAAATGGACGTCGAGAGGGGGGGAGGGTCTTTGGTTGGCACGGGTGCTCTGCAGCGCTTCGACGGCGAGTCGTGGCCCAAGGTCTGAGCCACCAATGCCGATGTGAATGACCTGCTTTATATTGCGCGCCCTGCAGGTGTCAGCCAAACGTTGCATGCGCTGAAAAACGGCGTGAACCTCAGGATGACGCTGCTGCGCCTTAGGTTGTGTCATGTCACGCAGCAGGGTGTGGTGTGCGGCACGCTGTTCGGTAAAGTTGATGGGATCGCCTCGCAAGAGCGATGCAATCTTGTTCTCTAAATCGCAGGCTTCAGCAAGGTCCAACAGGGCTTGCCAAATCTCTTCGTTGATCAGGTGTTTGGAGAGGTCTGCGAAGAGCAGTGGGGTGGCCGCGCTTTGGAGTTCGAATCGGAACCGCGCTCGGTGTGCCGAGTCGTTTAGCTGCTCGGCAATGTTGAGGCGGCTTGCCTGCTGCTTTGCCAGTGTTTCTAAACGATGCCAGGCAGACTGCTTGGCCTGATGCCAATGCGGGCTGATCGAGGTGTGGTCATGCATGCTAAAAAACCTTAAACCTTAAACCTTAAACCTTAAACGTTGTAGTACCCACGGTACCACTCGACAAATTTGGAGATGCCCTCTTCAATGGAGGTGTTCGGCCGATAGTCAACATCGGCAACCAGGGCGTCGACGTCGGCGTAGGTGTCTGGGACATCGCCGGGTTGCAGGGGCAGTAAATTCTTTTCGGCTTTCTTGCCGATGCTCTTTTCAAGCATCTCAATGTAATCGAGCAGATCAATAGGGTTGTTGTTGCCAATGTTGTAGACTCGGTAGGGCGCAAGGCTGTTGGCGGGGTCGGGTTGGGCACCGCTCCACTGCTCATTGGGCTGAGCGATGTGATCCAGTGTGCGGGTAACGCCCTCTACGATGTCGTCGATGTAGGTAAAGTCACGCTTATGCTTGCCGTAGTTAAAGACGTCTATCGGTTTGCCTTCTATGATGTTTTTGGTAAACAGGAACAGAGACATGTCAGGGCGACCCCATGGGCCATAGACGGTAAAGAAACGTAAGCCGGTTGTGGGCAGTGTGTAGAGGTGGCTGTATGTGTGTGCCATAAGCTCATTGGCCTTTTTGGTGGCGGCATAGAGGCTTACGGGGTGGTCGATGTTGTGATGGACGGAAAAGGGCATGTTGGTGTTGGCACCGTAGACGGAGCTGCTTGAGGCGTAGACAAGGTGCTCGACGCGGTTGTGGCGGCAGCCTTCTAGAATGTTCATAAAGCCGACAATATTGGCATCAATGTAGGCGTGTGGGTTTTCAAGTGAGTAGCGTACACCCGCTTGGGCCGCTAAGTTGACAACGCGCTCGGGTTGGTGTTTTTTAAACGCCGCTTCAATGGCGGTGCGGTCTTCGAGGTCGCAGCGGATGTCGGTAAACGTCTCGTACTGTTTAACCCGCTCGAGGCGCGACTGTTTTAAATTGACATCATAATAGTCGTTGATATTATCAATGCCGATCACTTCATCTCCGCGTTCAAGGAGTTTGATCGCCAAGGTGCTGCCTATGAACCCTGCGGTTCCAGTAATAAGTACTTTCATATGTATGTGTCCAAATAGTGCTGCTTAAATAGTGCGTGCATAGCGCGAATAACATGGGTTATAAGCGGCCTTCGACCTGTGCTTTTGGAAAGGTCGATTTTACATCGTATACGATGCAGTGGTCTGCACCGAGGGCGCGAATCTTTTCGATGCCCATCTGCAAAAATTCACGGTGGGCGACGCACATGATGATGGCGTCATATTGACTGTTATTATTGGGTGTTTCAATGGGGCGAATACCGTATTCGGCTTCGGCTTCGTCTTGATCAACCCAAGGGTCGTAAACATCGACTTTGGCGTGATAGCTTTCGAACTCTTTGATGACATCGATGACGCGCGTGTTCCGAAGGTCTGGGCAGTTCTCTTTAAAGGCCAGGCCCAG
>JAYPBG010000293.1:0-4937 GCA_038124075.1 Gammaproteobacteria bacterium | reverse complement strand
TCCCTTGCTTCTTAGCTGTTTCTTTATCGCACCCCATTTCAATTAGATTGGTGACTACATCTGACTTGCGAATAGAATCCCAGTCAGCTGTAAAAAATTGAATAACCCTATACGGTACATCTTCAAGTTTCAAAGTCGTATGGTTTATACCTTTCTCTGCCATCAATTCATAGTCAGCCATTGTTGATATTTGATTCTTGAGGCAAATTGCTTGGGGTGGGTTATGTTGCTCAGCAACAGCTTGATACATATAAACGCCATGAGGAGTCAGGTAGTCATCCCCATCTATCATAACCATATAATCATTATCGCTTTCTAAGAACAGGTCTATTACAGAGTTCTTACCAAGTGCTGGCGTTCCATTAGATTCGGTTATGTAATATTCAATTCCCTCTTCTTTACACCACTCTGACGCAGCATCTATGTATGACTCGCTTAAAGAATTAATAACAACAACCAATTGATTCTTTGGTATGTTACTAAATTTTGGGTCAATGTGCCTTCTTAGTGCTGGCATCTTACTTGACGTTAGAACGTAAAATTTCAACTTATGGTTATGGGCTTCACCGCAATCGCAATTCATTTAATTTATATCTCCATTATATCTAGACGTCCACATAGTTAAACTATACTTCACACCTTTCGTTAATTCAGTACATTCGTGCCCATGAGTAACTTGTCCTGGGAACATTATCGCCTTTCCGACAGGTACATGTTCATTCGTTATCCCTTGTCTGGGGAACTTCAAAACTGCTCCTTCATAATCATCATTTAGTTTTACAGAACCAGTCACAAGGCTAGCATCAGTATGCAACCTCAAGCTGGTTTGCGTATCGAGAGCATACCTCATAGTAAACGCATCGCGCAGACCATACATCTCCATCGGCTTCCAAAACTTTTCTATGTGCGGATATAAGTTCCTTTCCCAGTGACTCTTCATTTCATCCCACAAACCAAGTTGCTTTATTCTTATCTCTTGGGCTGGGAACTTGTCGCCTTCCATCCCTTTCCAATCACCGTGCTTTTCAGAAAGTTCTATCATTCTTTCGCATTGATCTTGAGTCATAAAGTCAACAATAAACATATCCCTATCAATTATATCAATCCCATTATATATAGGAATAAACAAATCAGGACTTTTAGAATTAACTGCGGTTGTTATTTCTTCTAACTTTTCTTTAGCCTCTTCTCCACCATTCCCATGGTAAATGCATGGTCTACAACCTGTTTCGCTATTTACATATTGACCGTTACCAGATAACCATATATTACTTTCATGACATTGGAATATATAACATTCATAATCTAATTTTATATCATAGTTGCCCGACAAAAAAGCATTCTGAAAAAATAGTTGATCATCTGATTCGTTTTCTAGTTCTTCATGCTCAAGTATCCGCTTTAATTCTGACACAACGCCAATAAACATACCGCTGTTCAAATACTTATATTTCGTATCAAACTCAGTTTTAGATTGCGCTTGATCAAACTTTTTCTTTAGTTTTTTGTTTGGCCAAATAAACTGCTCAGCAGCAAAAAGAACTTTAGTATTAAATGACATATATCTTCTAACAATTTGATTTAAATTATCATTATAGACTATATCGTAGGCATCCGTAAACAAAACTACATCATTATCTGGAAGGTTTTTGATATATTCTTTAAGTAGATTTACTTTGTGACCGCCACCCTGAGCTGACATATCTGTTCCTTCCCAATCTACATTATTACCAAGATTGGTTGGGTAAATGCCTTTCAATGCTGCTGACGTATTCATAGCAGAACATTTCTTTCGGTCAGTACCAACTGTTATTGAGTGAGTATTGAAGTCTATGAACCATTCTTCCTCAGAATTAGGCTCTACGTCTGACGCAAGTATGCTTCTTGATTGTTGTTTTACTGAGTCGTTTTTTAGCGCACAAGGTTTTAGGTGCGGTAACATATATGGCAAATATTCATCAGCTGGAATAATTTGCTTCAAGAACGTAGTATCCATCAGTATTTTAGCAGATTCTGGGGTTATGATATATGCTGTTGTATTATATGGATACGCTGGAACTTCTATCATGTCATCGATAGGTTCTACACGGTCAGGAGTATTTTCATTTCTTTGAAGATATATTAGGTTATAATCTTTTGTCAAAGACTCATAGTATTGTTCGTCATATGAATCACCTATAATAGCATCATCTTCTAAAACCAATAATGGTTCATCTATTTCTAAACAATAAGCCCAAGCGTTCCTGTGAGAAATCGCACAAGCGACTTCTCCTCTGGTCAGTTTTCTATTCTTGTATGGATCTCGCCAACTTAGATTAGTTGACATCCCATTTTTTCTGAGTAACTCGTAGGATAAAATATCTTTATCTGTGGCATCAAAAAAAGACCAATCTTCAAGAGAGCTATTCTTTTCTTCGAAGTGTTTCCTTCGGTCAGTTCTTTTTGCTAGACTTATGACAAGTTTTTTCATTATATCTCCATCAAAAATATATTGCGTCAATCTCTATTATAGTTTATCTTTATTTATATGTCAAGATAAATTCTCTACTGTGCCTTGTATATCAACAAGCCTTATACTCAAGCCATCATTCCACGTGACCTCATTCGGAATATTTGATGGATAACCTAGCCTGTCCGATCTGCTTGGTGGGTTTATTGTTACATACCATAAATTACTAACGCTTGAGACGTTTGGTCTAGGTGTTATATCAGTCTGAGCCTCGAAGTAACGTGGTATGTCACTAACCTGCGAATTAGTCAAACCCCATATAAGGTATGTTACAGTATCACCATAACTTGTATCAGAACCAGCAGTTTCAACAGTTGCGTTCTGAAAATTGCTCGAAGTCAGATTTATGGTCGTCCCAGTTCCCCATTGTAATTTTACATTAACGTCTTCAGCAATGGCACTATATACTCCTTTTAATACCATTATCGCCTGACCCGAGTTCCTCAATCCAGTATTGATATTGTCCTTTGGACCGTCATATTTAAGGAACATACTCAAAATCTCTGTTTTTATACTCATCCCTTTTGAATCGCTATAATTTCCAGTAATCCACTTAGCGTCTTCACGACCTGAGTCCCTCCTTGTATCAATACCGTTTCCATGAACAGAACCATAAGGAACTTTTTTCGTCATATGTAAATGAACATATGCGTTTGTCAAACCGTCACTATCTGGGTCGAATGATGATGAGCGCTTAATCCAACTTATATTTTGGGATCCAATTGTAGAACTATTAACAGATGTAGCAATGCTGTTTGCTGTCCTAATTTCGAATGTATTATTGGCAAAGGCAAAGGCATCTGGATCAACCATCATTCTCCACTGAGGAATCTGAACAGATCTTCTGCTATTATATCCAACGTTCACGGTGTACTCCGACATAGAACCGTCGTTCGGACCACCAGCAACTGAGGCAATTGTGGAATAACCAACAAAACCAGTATACATCTTATAACTTTCGACATGGTTTGCTCGAGCATCGGATGCGTGCAACTCAAATCTCAGATCAGTTTTCGTTGACTGTTCTCCGAGCGAATATACTATAGGAACCCTAACAGTTTGTTCTGAGTACGCTGGAATAGTCACTTTAGTTGGGTTCGCATACCCAACATTAGACCAAGCCCCTGAGTTTGAAAACCCAGATGGACTCCACTCTAATTTTTGACCGTTAGGGATATTTTGGTAAACGCCATCACCGTCAGGCGAATCAGCTCCTGGATATATTTGTACCTGAATATGAGTATTAGTCCCATCGAACCAAACGCCATAAACCAAAGCACTTGTCCCATTAACAAGGTCTTTATACCTAACTTTACCATGAGAACCCATTTTTTCAGTAATATCGCCAGAAATGACTAACATGGGTCCATCTCTTCCCGCATCTCCCTGTAATAGAGATTCTCCAGTGTCGTATTCTCGATTTCCGTTTAATGCTGCGTCAGTTGTATATGCTGCTATAACTGTTCCGACTTCTTCTACTTGTTCACCTTTACTCTTGAATGTGGGAACAACAGTCAACCCCATAGGGTAATTTTCAGCAGAACTGTTTACAAACCTAACTGTAGCATATAAGTTTACGAACTGCCTTTTCTTCAACCCAGACACGCTAGCATAACCTGGACCCAATTCTGGTTTTGGTATAGTGAACCCATAACCAGCATAAAAGTGGGTATCCGTATCATCTTCATCGCCAGTAATCAATTTAAAGTAACTGGCGTTGGTAGTATTATCACGTATTGGTATGTCAGCATTGAACTGTTGCCTTACGCTATAAACCTCATTCAAATGACCAGCAATTTTATCTGGAGTTAGTGAGTCAATTGTCAACGCACCTCCATTTAGAAATGCGTTATCCCCAGTTAGTTCTTCGTATGTGGTGGTTCCATCTACTGTGGTGACTGCTGATTCAGCTCTGAACACTCTACCAGATGGTATGTGCCAATAAACATCACTTACAAGTACATCATTCGAGCCTCTAAATGCTTGGATATCATCAGTCTTTGACGCATCTCCTACAGGATTAGTTCCGTCAGTATCAAATACGATAGCATTACCAGCAGAACCTACAGCACCAGTTACACCTTTCTGACCTTTGTCACCTCCATCACCTTTCGCACCTGTAACACCTTTGGCGCCTGTGTTACCTTTCGCACCTGTAGCACCTTTCGAACCTTGAGCACCTTTCGCACCTGTAGCACCTTTCGAACCTTGAGCACCTTTAGTACCTGTAGCACCTTTAGTACCTTGAGCACCTTTAGCACCAACATCACCTTTCGAACCTTGAGCACCTTTAGCACCTTTAGTACCACCAGCACCTTGTTGACCCTTTACACCAACCTCACCTTTATCACCAGTTGCGCCCTGAGCACCTTTAGCACCTTTAGTACCACCAGCACCCTGCTGACCTTTGACACCAACCTCACCTTTA
>JAYPBG010000292.1:1725-4956 GCA_038124075.1 Gammaproteobacteria bacterium | reverse complement strand
ATGAGCGATTAACACGAAATTAACCTGTTGCACTTCGGAGTTGAAACCGCGCCTTTTAAAACCATTTATCGGACTTAACATGTGCCTATTGATGGTACAGGTTAAATCTTCGTTCTCAATCTTACGTTTTAGCGCTATACCGTTCGTACCGCACTTTCCATTTTTCGATCAATCTGGAATATAAATGCAGCATAAAGGCTGGTAGAATAAATCAAAAGCACAGGAGGGCCGTGATGCTATCATATGAAAGAGTGGTGTTCAATCAATTTTTTATCTATGCTGAACAGACTCTTGTTTTACGAAGATCAGCGCCTGATCATCAAAGCCAAGCGTACGGGTAGTTTCTATAAAGTGAGACTTAAGGGATTCGCTGATGTGTGGTGATCGTGAGAGTAACCAGAGATAAGACCTGTTGTGGCTGGTCACAAATGCATACTGGTAATGCTCTTTGTCCAGCTCAAATATGATATAAGAGCCGTAAAATGGTCCAAAAAATGAGACTTTAAGATGGCCTACCTTAGGGTCTCCAACAAACAGCGCTTTTCCTTCAGCGTATTTCCACGTTTTATCCACTGATGAAAGCCCTCGATTGATCACTTTTAAACCGCCATCTGGGTGCTCTGAATACTCCGCTGTTACATTGGATAACCCGCGTTCAAAAGAGTGATCGAGTCTAGCGATTTCATACCACGTACCTAAGTAGCGATTTTTGTCAAAGCTTTCAATTGGATGTATATTATCCGGTATTCCAGTGCAGGCAGCAAGGGTAATAAGCAGAGACAGCACAAAAGGGCGTAAAAATAAGGGTGTAGAAGATAGTATAAAAGAGAGTTTCGTGCGTATGTTGTTCAGTTTCATGTTTATACCTATATTGATACCTAAACTTATACCTTGATTTATCTATTAAAACGATCATAGTACACATATCTAAAGCCCATGTGCTTATGATGGAGTGGGTTGAGAAAATGAATGTGAATCATATCATAATGACATTCTTGTGTGTGGTACAATTTAGTAGTTTCACGTCTCGCGCTACTTGGTGTCATACCACTTTACTGTTATGCCTTATTTTCTATCTTTAGGTAATCATGTGATTTTCATCTAACTTATTATTCTGGTTTTAATCCAAACATCTTTGATGTGAGTCGTCACTCATGTAGAAAGCAGAGCTGATCTTCTTCTTTAATTAAACATGGTTTATGAATCATGGTTATTATTAAATTTAATACGATAAAGGTAATTTCTGTATTGCCTTTTTTATTGTTATCATCCTATCTAATTGCGCATGAGGATACTCGTGACTTGCTTCAGCTCATCCAGAGCACGCCCATTCATGGAAGTAAAAATAAAGAACTCTCTGGATTGTCCCTTTGCCACGGTAGACTATTAACCATCAGCGATAAAGATGATCATACCATTTATGAAATTGAGACGATTGATGATAAGAGCAGGCTGTTAGAGTACCTAAAATTCACGCCACCCACACCAAAATACATCACAGTAAGCAGAACAGCAGACTTTATTCAATATTGGATGAGAACACACTTAACAAAATCCTCAATGGATTTTGAAGGCATTACCTGTACTGCTGAGAGCAATATACTGCTTGCCAGTGAAGCGCATACCGCCGTCTTGCAGATCCAAAAAGATGGTTCAACCGAATGGGTGCATAGCAATCTTTATGAAGAGGGCTACAAGAGCGGCCTTTTTTTAACCTACAATGCCTATATTGAAGGTATTGCAGCCATCAATCGCGATGCGCTGATTTTATCCATCGAGAGAGAGCCCAGTGGGTATATCATATATTCAGAAGGGCAATATCAATATTTAGTGAATGACGACAATATGATGGATCTCTCCGGGCTTTTTTATGATCGAGGGAATCTTTATACCCTTGAGAGAAGGCGCTCAAGGGTATGTAAAAGATCAATAAAAAATGTACAAACAGACGCAGAGTGCAGGTCATTTAAGCATATTAGCAGTAACCCTGCGTACAGGTATCGTGGCGCTCAATTTAATATGGAAGAAGGGATAGCGCTCGATAATGATCATATTTATATCGTTATCGATGTGAATGGTAGAGAGAGGTCTAGCAACGGAAGAAAAGAGACCATACTGTTCACATATAAGAGGCCCATGGGTTTTTAGTATCGATAGATGCGGTATTGTTATAGCGACAAGGCTGTTTCTCTATGACTGAAATTGATATAATAAGCGCGCATTAAGGGTTTGTGTGGTTGCATTCCTCTGCGCCAGCATTATAACATGAGCTCTATTTAGAGAGGAGTTTTCAAGTGATATCTTCAAGGCTGTCAATAGTTGTATTGGGAATGGTATTTTTTTCTTTTGGTTTTACTGCATGTTCATCCAATCATTCACCCAATGATGCATCCAATAATAATCATTCGGTAGAGTTGAACCAGTTGCAGGCACGTTATGACAGATTGAAGTTAGAGCATGATAAAGCCAGGCGTTCAGGCCTTGATTTACGACAGATTGAGCCTTTGCTGCAGCAAGTAAAAGAGGCAAAAATAAGGAAAGAGTGGACTCAGCTTGATAGCCTATTAAGCCATTTAGAAAGTTCGTTAGCACAGTTGGCGCCTGCAACCTTAGATGAAGGTCGTTCTCATGGGAGCAGCAGCAGTGATGATGAGCGATTAGCCCCTGCCTCAGAAGGTCTTGACACCCGTCTTCTGACCGGTGGTGTCGGTGACAACGCTTCTGAAAAAGCGCTGCTTGCCCACTTGCAGGTAAATACGCAATTTAAGAAGTTGCTCGTTGCAAAAGGCACGGCTCACTCCATAGGGCCCTCGGGCGCTATCGGTCGTAACGTCAAGCAATATCAACATATAGGCGAACAAAGGGCTGGCCTATGGCTGGTTAGGAAAGGCATTTTATTGCAAGAGGTTGCGTTGATAGAAAAAGGTATCCAAGCCTTTGAGTATGGGTTCACTAAGCAGGAGCGGCAGGGGAACTTTGCGAACAGTTTGAGTTACTCAGCTGAAAAAGGTGTCGGTGCAGATGCGTTCTTTCTTAAGGCATTTGGGCAGTGCTACTGGCTGATTTATAAAAGTCAGTATCGCAGTGAGTTTCTACCGAAGCTAAATCGTTACAAAAAAAGCCTGGAGTTGGCACTGGCATGGTTAGAAAAAAATAAAAAGGAGCTGTATCGGCAAGATAAACATGCCCCAAATAGATTGGCTTTTGATGGTTTGGCATTTCTGTTGAACG
>JAYPBG010000292.1:590-1715 GCA_038124075.1 Gammaproteobacteria bacterium | reverse complement strand
TTTTGAATAACCCTAGATATATCTGATTGGGCGAAAAGTTTTTAACATTAGCGATGAATACCCAACAAGATAATGGGGTTTTTCTAGAGCATGGAGGGTATGACAGCAGCTATCAAGCTGTGAATATTCTTAATCTCATGCTTGCCTATATGAATATAGGTGATAGCCCTTCATTAAAGAATAAATTGTATACAGCGGTTCAGAAAGGTGTTGAGTGGGAGCTGAGTAAAATAAAATCCGATGGAGAGGTTTCAGTTGAAGGTAATACGAGAACTGGAAAGAAGCAGGAGAAGCTTTTCGGCAAGTATAAAGAGGTCAACTATGCAGAGGTTGCATTAGCACTCTACTACTGGGGAGGGATTTCTGGTGACGTCCAAAGCATTATAAAGGCTGATCGTGTTGTTGCCTACTTAGAGAAAAAGTATATGTAGTTTTTACTCGTGATTTTTTATTTTGTACATTGCCGTATTTGACAGTCAAGATGATATGCCCAGACCATGATGACCTTAGCCTAGACCTATCGCTTATCGTTAAGCAATAGGTCTAGGCTGGGGCCGCTGGCCATCAGGCAGAGAGCGTTGATCAAGCTAGAGCGCGACCAACGGTATCCGTGCTCTCTACTATTGATTCTTCGTTTATCGAATCTATGAAAAGTTCTGGTTGATAAAGTGTGTGGTGATGGTTAAATGACCTTTTTCCAAGTTTGGAATGTAATTGGATAAACTTATCTCTTTACCGCTGGATGATGATTCATACAGGCCGCAGATGATCTTTAATGACTCAAGCCCTTGAGTGCCATCAACAGGAAGTGTTGAGTCGTCAAGCAGTGCGCGGGTAACCTCTGAAAGATAAGCAGCATGTCCAAACCCATAAATATTAGGTGGGTTTTCATTATATTGAGTCAAGATGGCTTCATCTTCAGGCATGGGGGTCGAGAAATCCCAGCGTTCAATTTTATTAACAGCAAATCCGCCTATCTGAACAGTACCATACTCGCCAACAACCAAAATAGACGCTTCAAGGTCTCTGGGCCGTGTCGCCGTTGTTGCTTCTATTGTCCCGATAGTACCACTCTCAAACTTTAGAACACCCACGCCCGTATCTTCTGATTCAATGTTGACCAGG
>JAYPBG010000292.1:0-580 GCA_038124075.1 Gammaproteobacteria bacterium | reverse complement strand
GTGTAAGAAAAGAGTGAGTCAACTTTTCCAAATAGCCAGCACAAAAGATCAACATGATGACTGGCTTGATTGCTGAATACACCACCATCTAGAAGCCAGGTTCCCCGCCAAGCGTCTTGATCATAATAGCTTTCGTCTCTAGACCAGCAGACACGAGCACTTACCATGGATATTTTTCCAAATCTATTGGCTTTAAGAGCTTCATGGAGCTTCTGTATCGGTGTGTTATAGCGGTTCTGCTTAACAACGGAGAGTGTGACATTTTTCTTTTTGCAGTACTCATTAGCAAAAATGGCATCCTCCATTGTAAGTGCCATCGGTTTTTCTACGACAACATGGCAGCCATAGTCAGCAACATCGATGATGTTTTTAGCATGATAACCTGTGGGCGTTAGAATATTGACGACATCTATTTGCTCCTTCATAGCCTCCATCATACTGTCTAATGAAAGAAACCCAGGGACACCATACTTATTTGCAAAATGATTGACTCGGTCTTGATCGATATCGCATACCGCGACTAACTTAGCGTGAGGTACTTGTTTAGAAAGGGCTTCAGCATGCTTTTTGGCAATTCTTC
>JAYPBG010000291.1:0-4961 GCA_038124075.1 Gammaproteobacteria bacterium | reverse complement strand
TCTTTACTCTCATGTCATGCATATTGTTTCTAATGTCGAAGGGCGTTTAAGGGGTGATGTATCGGTCATGAACGCTCTAAAAGCGACCTTCCCTGCGGGTACGTTAACCGGTGCACCGAAGATTCGCGCTATGGAGATTATTGACGAAATAGAGCCGGTCAAGCGTGGTATCTATTCGGGTGCGGTCGGCTATTTAAGTTGGTTTGATGAGATGGATACCGCCATTGCCATTCGAACCGCAGTCATTAAAGAGGGTCAACTCTATATTCAAGCAGGCGCCGGTGTGGTTGCCGATTCGGTGCCCACACTGGAGTGGGAGGAGACATTGAATAAAGGGCGCGCCATGTTTCGAGCGGTGGCTATGGTCGCTGCTGGGCTCTCACCAGGTGGGTAACCGATATGTTGTTGATGATTGATAATTATGACTCCTTTACATATAACGTTGTGCAATATTTTGGCAAGCTGGGCCAGCAGGTTGAAGTCTATCGTAATGATGAGATTACTCTTGAAGAGATTGAGCAGAAAAAGCCAACCTATCTTGTCATCTCCCCAGGGCCTTGCTCTCCAAATGAAGCGGGTGTCTCTGTCTCGGCGATTCAGCACTTTGCCGGAAAACTGCCCATATTAGGGGTGTGCTTAGGGCATCAAAGTATTGCTCAAGCGTTTGGTGGTAAGATTATCCGTGCTAAATCGGTAATGCATGGGAAAGTATCAGCGGTGTACCACAACAATAAGGGGCTGTTTACGGGTTTGCCGAGCCCTTTTACGGCAACCCGTTATCACTCACTGGTGATTGAGCAGCCCTCTTTGCCTGAGGCGTTTGAGGTGACGGCGTGGACTCAAATGGGCGATGCTAAAGAGGCGGCGATGGATGAAATTATGGGGATTCGACACACCTCATTACCGATTGAAGGTGTACAGTTTCATCCTGAATCGATTTTAACGGAGCATGGGTATGAGCTGCTGGAGAATTTTTTGCGCCGTGTAGGTTGAGGCGTTTGACCATGCGCTAAGCCGATAACTTAAGCCGATAAACAGCGTTAATTTAAAGGACAGAAGGAGTGGATGTTAGGTATGGATATTAAATCTGTAATAGCTCAGCTGGTCGAGCGAGTTTCACTGTCGACTGATGAGAGTCGAGCACTGTTTGAATATATTATGACCGGAGAGGCAACGCCGGCTCAAATTGCTGCTGTATTGACTGCATTGCGCATGAAAGGGGAGAGCACCGACGAGATAACCGGTGCAGCCAGCGCGATGCGCGCACTTTCGCAAAAAGTGGAGGTCTCGAGCGAGTATCTTGTGGATACCTGTGGTACAGGCGGCGATGGTGCATCGACCTTTAATATTTCGACGGCGGTGGCCTTTGTGGCCGCTGCCGCGGGGGCCAAAGTGGCAAAGCATGGGAATCGTTCTGTCTCCAGCAGCAGCGGCAGCGCTGATCTTTTAGAAGCTGCGGGCGTCAATATTAATCTAACGCCTGAGTTGGTAGGGCGCTCAATCGAGAGTCTAGGTGTCGGATTTCTCTTTGCACCCCTGCACCACAGTGCGATGAAGCATGCGATTGGTCCACGGCGAGAACTGGGTATGCGAACCATCTTCAATCTTCTGGGGCCTCTCACGAACCCGGCCGGTGCCCCCAACCAGTTGTTGGGTGTCTTCAGTCCCGACTGGGTTGAGCCTTTGGCGACTGTGTTGCAGGCTTTAGGCAGTCGTCATGTGATGGTTGTCTCGGCCGAAGAGGGGTTGGATGAGATTACGGTTGCTGGGCCGACGCGCGTTGCTGAGCTGAAGGGCGGTTCGATTGAATGTTACACCATCACGCCTGAGCAGTTTGGCATGGAGAGGGCTGATTTATCAGCGCTTGCCGTAAATGATGCGCAAGAGAGTTTGGCCATGGTGCGTTCGGTCTTAAGTAATACACCGGGGCCGGCACTGGATATTGTGGTGCTGAATGCGGGTGCTGCGATTTATGTCTCCGGTATTGCGGACAGCTATGAGGCGGGCATAGAGATGGCGCGTGATGCGATTGGCAGTGGCTTGGCGAAAGCGAAACTGCATGACTTAATGAGCTTTTCAGCCTCCTTTAGCTGAAACTCACGTGGAACAGGACTGAAAAAAACCGTATGAGTAGAGATGAAACCCCGACGATTTTAAAAGAGATTATTGCGGCTAAGCGTGAGCATGTGGCTCGCTGCCGCCAGGAAGCGCCTTTAGAGGGTTTGGAGAACCGTATTCGTCAGCAGGCGTCGGTACCGCTCGGTTTTGTTGAGAGTATGGAGCACAAGCTGAGTCAAGGCCAATCGGCGGTGATCGCTGAAATTAAGAAGGCCTCTCCTAGCAAAGGGGTGATTCGTGACCCTTTCTATCCCGCCGCCATTGCAAAGAGTTACCAAGCTGCAGGTGCCGCGTGCCTATCGGTGTTGACTGATGTGCCTTATTTTCAAGGCAGTAACGATGATTTGATCGCAGCACGAGCGGCCACGCAGTTGCCTATCATTAGAAAGGACTTTGTCATTGATCCATATCAGGTTGTAGAAGCGCGCGCCATAGGGGCAAACTGTGTGCTGTTGATCGCTGCGGCGCTTGATGATGCACTGATGAAAGAGCTGGTAGATGCGGCTTTAGCGTTGCAGCTGGATGTATTGATTGAGGTGCACAATCGTGCTGAGCTGGATCGAGCGCTGGCGTATGACTTAAAATTGGTGGGCATCAATAATCGTAATTTGCATACCTTTGATGTCTCTCTGAAGACCACATTGGATTTATTGAATCATATTCCAGATAACCGAATCATTGTCACAGAGAGCGGTATAGCGACCTCTGATGATGTTGCGAATATGCGTGTTCATGGCGTCAATAGCTTTTTGGTTGGTGAGGCTTTTATGCGTGCGGAAGACCCTGGTGCTCAGCTCAAGGCCCTGTTTGCCAGTGCAGTGACGTAGGCACGATGAGTACGGCTGAACTGGGATAGACCTGGAGTATTGACGTGGAGTATTGACGTGGAGTGTTAATGTATGGGTAATTCGTTATTGGATCAGCTGAAGAAAACGGGGCTGGTGAATGAGCAGCAAGCCAAAACCGCTAAAAAAGAGAAGCAGAAAAAGTCTAAGAAAAAGCGCAAAAACCCTAATGAGGGTCATGTCGATGAAAATAGACAGCGGGTTTTGGATGAGCAGGCTAAGAAGGCTGCACGTGACAAAGCGTTGAACCGTGACAAAGCGTTGTTGCAGCAGAAAAGAGAGGTTGAGGCTCAAATCGATCAGTTGATTGAGGCGCATACCGTAGGGCGTGATGGTGGGGATGTGCGTTTTAACTTCTCGGATATGGGTAAAGTGCGTCGTATCTATATCACGCAAGAGCAGCAGAATCAGCTGTCGGCAGGCAAAATAGGAATTGCAAAACGAGAAGAGACGTATTATCTGGTGCCTGCGGAGGTTGCTGGAAAAATTCGCCAACGGGATGAGTCGGTTGTGGTCTTTCTTGCGCATGCGGAGACAGGCAAGCAGAACCCAGATAAACGCGATGACGACCCCTATGCGGACTTTCAAGTACCCGATGATTTAATGTGGTAACGTGGCGGATCGGTTCTGCCATGTCAGGATGAAGTGCTCGATGGGAACGGGGCGCTCTGATCGAAGGGTAAACCAGCTGGCGGTGCCCACGCTGTTAATGATGAGGCTGCCTGTCTGATTAAAATGGGCGAGTACGGAGCGGTCTCCTGGGGAGCCTGAGGCTTGCAGGCTCAATCCGTTGGTGCCAGGGTGTGAGTGCAGGGAAAAGCGAAAGCCTCTCTTTTTTAATTCGTCCAATTTTTCAAGTGATAGCGGTACACCTGTAGGTCCGCCCCGGAACAGCAGCCTATGTTCTTGGCGAGTAAAGAGTGCAAACTCATCACCGGTCGCTGCCGTTAATGCGGCTATGTCATATAGGCCAATGTCAGATCGATGCAATAAGATGGATGATAGCGTGGTCGGTAGTCGTTGGAGTATTTTGTGTAGCCGCTCGGGCAGAGGGTTGAAGCCAAAATAGATCTCCGCTAAATGATGCCTGTTTAAACGGACGTGACTGTTCGTTTGATCTTCAGCATAACCTTCATCTTTGGCGTGTGAGCGAGCGTGTGAGTGCAGGCTGGGCGTGAGGCGGTATTGAGCAGGTACAGATCTGAGGCATGTTCGGTGAAGATTGCAGGTGTGGCTGAACGGGTTGATATGGCTGATGTAAGGGCTGTTGATGCAGGGACCGGTTGGAGTATGAGAAGAGGTTGGGGTTTGAACGGTGTGTAAAAAATTGCATGAGTGAGCGAGTAGAGCAGTGGTTGTCGTCAGGCAGTGAAGAGCACGCATCTATCGAGTATGCAGCCGGGTGTGGCTGCGTTTCCGTTCCTTTAATGGTTTAATCGTTAAAGTAATCGTTTAATTCTGAATGCTTAAAGTGTTTCAGTAGGTTAACGCGTACCGTAGATTACCATGGTCTTGCCTTTGACGCCAACCAAGCCTTGGTCTTCAAGTGTTTTTAATACGCGCCCCACCATCTCTCGAGAGCAGCCGACAATTCGACCAATCTCCTGTCGGGTGATTTTGATCTGCATTCCGTCAGGGTGTGTAATAGCATCAGGTTGTTTGCAAAGTTCGAGCAGAGTATGGGCCACTCGGCCGGTGACATCTAGAAAGGCCAAGTCGCCCACCTTTCGGGTAGTAGCCCTTAGCCTTCCTGCGACCTGAGCACTGACAGCAAAAAGAATATCGGCATCCTCTTTGGCCAGCTGTTTGAACTTCGTGTAGCTGATTTCACCAACCTCGCAGTCGGTTTTTGCCTTAATCCATGCGCTGCGCCCCGCATCTTCATCAAAAAGGCCCATTTCACCAAAGAAATCGCCTTCATTTAGGTACGCCATGATCATCTCGCGACCGTTTTCATCTTCGATCAGAACGGTCACCGTACCTTTTATGATGTAATAG
>JAYPBG010000290.1:0-4976 GCA_038124075.1 Gammaproteobacteria bacterium | reverse complement strand
CAGTGCGATCAGGACCATACATGTGCAACCAATGCGATGAGATGCGCTAAGCAACGCACGTTGAGACCGGCCGTGTGGTTTTTTTTTATTTTGTTGTTGTGTGTTCGCCATGTGAACGCGACTCCATAATATCTATAGTTATTATATACCATGTGTCGTAGGCTCAATACCAGCAGAGTGTTATCGGTAGGGTTGGCGCTATAACGCTATAATGGAAAAATAGTGGAAAAAATGATGTTATCATTATTGCCTCCTGTTGTTTGTATGTCTGTAGTGTATGTCGGTAGTGTATGTCGGTAGTGTATGTCGGTAGTGAATGCCCGTAGTGGGAGATCAGTGCGTTATGTGCACAATATCGTACCGGGTCTGTTAGTTGTGTTAGTTGTATTAGGTGTGTTAGGTGTAAGAGCATTATGTTAAAAGTGTTACAGGATTGGTATCACCGCTATTTTTCTCATGAAGAGGCGGTTGTGTTACTGCTGTTGTTGGTGGTCAGCTTTTTGGTGGTTTATCTCTTTGGAGCGAGCTTAGCTCCGGTCTTTACCGCCATGGTGCTTGCTTATTTAATGCAAGGGTTTGTCGCTCAACTGGTAAAGTGGCGCCTGCCTGAATGGGGTGCTGTGCTTATCGTCTATACGTTCTTTTTGGGCGCATTGGGTGCATTTGTCGCCATTGTGCTGCCGCTCATATGGGGGCAGCTGGTCAATCTCTTCAATGATCAGCTGCCTGAACTGTTAAATAGAGGCCATGCGCTCTTGCAAAAACTGCCGGAGCAATACCCCAATTTGATCACTGTTTCAGAGACAGACCTCTGGTTAATGAGGATAAAGCAGTCGGTAACAGAGATGGGGGAGCAGGTGCTCTCGTTCTCTTTCTCTAAGCTTCCAAATCTTATGGGGGTCTTGATTTTTCTTATCTTGGTCCCGGTGCTGGTCTTCTTTTTTATGAAGGATAAGCGCCTTCTGATTCGGCAGTTTTTAACTATGCTGCCAAAAGAGCGCGGTACATTGAGTCGTGTTTGGGCTGAAATGAACGAGCAGATATCCAACTATGTGCGCGGTAAAGTGGTTGAGATCTTTATTGTGGGTACGGTGACCTACATCTCGCTTCTCTTCTTGAAGGTTCATTATGCTGAGCTTCTTGGAGTGCTGGTGGGGTTATCGGTCGTGATTCCCTACATTGGCGCTGCGGTGGTCACCCTGCCTGTGATGTTGGTCGCCTATTTTCAGTTTGGTGCCGGTTCTGAGTTTCTCACGGTGATGGTTGTTTATGGTGTGATTCAGGCGCTGGATGGTAATGTGCTGGTGCCGCTGCTCTTTTCTGAGGCGGTGAACTTGCACCCTGTTGTGATCATTGTCGCCGTTCTGCTCTTTGGCGGCTTGTGGGGTTTATGGGGGGTGTTTTTTGCGATTCCATTGGCGACGTTGGTGAAGGCTGTGATCACAGCCTGGCCTAAACATGGGCAGACATCCATCTTGAGCTCGGCGGATGTGCCCACGGGCACCGATTAAGCTTGATCGGTGCCCGTAGTGGTCGGTGCTATTGCGTGTTGAACAGGGATAGAAACTGGGTATACCCTTCCTCTTTGAGGGACTCTTTCGGAATGAATCGCAGGGCGGCTGAGTTGATGCAGTAGCGCTGCCCTGTCGGTTCTGGGCCATCTGAGAAGAGGTGACCCAGGTGTGAGTCCCCATGCTTGCTGCGTACTTCAGTGCGCGTGTAAAACAGCTTTCTATCTTCTTTTTCAACAATGTTATGTGCAACCAGTGGCTGATAAAAGCTGGGCCAGCCGGTTTTTGAGTCATACTTATGCACCGATGCAAAGAGTGGCTCTCCAGAGACGATGTCAACATAGATGCCAGGCCGCTTCTCGTTCCAATACTCATTTTGAAAGGCGCGTTCAGTGCCATCTTCTTGCGTTACTTTATACTGGAGTGGGGTGAGGCGCTCCTTCAGGCTCTTCTGGTCAGGTTTGCTGTAGCGTGCTTTCAGCGTGCTGCTGCCCAGTGAGTGCTCTCTTTGTTGTGCCAGTTGAGCCGCACGGGTGCTAAGAAATGCTTTCGCCGCTTTTTTCTCCCATACGTTGTCTGTTACAGCGTCGCGTCGTGAGCTATACCGATAAAATTTATAGCGAAGAGGGTTTTTTAAATAGTAATCTTGATGGTACTCTTCCGCCTCCCAAAAGGATTGATAGGGCAGAATGTCAATGGTCAGAGGTTTGCTGTAAAGCTTGTTGGAGATTAAGGCCTCTTTTGAGGCTTCAGCGGCCTGTTGTTGCTCGCGGTTGTGGAAAAAAATGGATGGCCGATACTGTTTGCCTCGATCGACAAACTGGCCTTCACTGTCGGTTGGGTCGATGTTCTGCCAGAAATTGTGCAAAAGTTCGGCATAGCTGATCACGTTTGGATCAAAATGTACTTGAACCGATTCGGTATGACCGGTTTTACCGCCGGCCACCTCTTGGTAGGTTGGGTTGGTTTCATCTCCACCGCTGTATCCGGAGATGACGCGCTCAACGCCGTCCAGTTTTTCGAGGTCCGCTTCGACACACCAGAAGCAGCCTCCGGCTAAAGTAGCCACCTCAAGTAATGGCTTATCGCCTTTATTTTTAATGTCTGCTTCATCAATGTCTGATTCATCAATATTTGCTTCATTGTGAAGGGCGGCATTTTCAGTCGTATTCATAGTCAGCAACCTCTCTGTCGAATGAGTTGGATGTGTCGAATGTGTCGAGTGTGTCGAGTGTGTCGGGTGAACGTTGGTCAGCTGAGCCTTTTGATGCAAACGGTTGTGCTCAGGCTCTGCAGGTGGGGTTGGTCCGGCGTTGCTGGCGATCACGGGCAGGGTGATCGCCAGTGCGCCAATGAGTGAGAGTGATGTAAGGGTGTACTTCTTATCTTTCTTATCAAGGTGTGTCATTTGATAGGGGCTCCTGGGTCTCTCTTACGGTCTGTTTATCTTTAATCTATGGTTGATCTCGGGTTGATCTATGAGTGTAGGCGCTCTCTTTAAATTACGATCACAATCGTGCGTTAAAGTTTCCCTGATAAGGGCCATTGGCCTATAATCACGCAATATTTTACGCTACCTTTTGTAAGGCTATGTTACCTCGGTTACCTCGGTTGGCGCCTGTGGCTAACCGAGGGCCGATGCAAAGTCAGTATCAGCGAGGTAGTGGGTTGTATCTTTCTGAAAAATAGAGGTTTTAGGATGTTTAAAGAGGCAGGGTCATCGATCAGCTCACACTGTGTGCCTAATGAGGGTGTTGAATCTGAGGGTGTTGAATCTAAGCCCAGTGCGGATCACAGCACTGGCTCAGAGGTGCCTGCTGACAAGGTGCATGATGAGGCGAGCAAGGTAAACAGCCAGTCACCTCTTTTAAGTAAGAAAGAGAAAACGGAGTTTAACAAGCTGCAAAAGCGCCTACGCAGACATGTCGGTAACGCCATCCAGGACTTTGGTATGATCGAAGCGGGCGATAAGGTGATGGTGTGCCTGTCAGGTGGTAAAGATTCCTATACCCTACTGGATATATTGCGTGGACTGCAGGCGAGTGCACCGATTGACTTTGAGCTGGTAGCGGTCAACTTGGATCAGAAGCAGCCAGGCTTTCCTGAGCATGTACTGCCGACTTACTTAGAGTCGATCGGTATGCCCTATAAAATTGTTAATGAAGATACCTACAGCGTCGTAAAAAGGGTGATACCGGAAGGCAAGACCTACTGTTCGCTCTGCAGCCGCTTACGACGAGGGATTCTCTACCGAACCGCCGAAGAGCTGGGGGCCACCAAGGTTGCGCTGGGTCATCATCGTGATGATATGATCGAAACCCTCTTTTTGAATATGTTTCACGGCGGAAAACTCAAAGCGATGCCGCCAAAGCTGAAAAGTGATGATGGTAAGCATACGGTGATTCGCCCACTGGCGTACTGTACTGAAAAGGACATTGCTCGCTTTTCCCAGTGGCGCGGCTTTCCGATCATTCCATGCAGTCTGTGTGGCTCTCAAGATAATCTACAGCGCCAGGCGGTGAAAGCGATGCTGCAGCAGTGGGACCGACAGTTTCCTGGGCGTTTGGAGTCGATCTTTGGTGCCATTGGTAATGTCGCCCCGTCTCACTTGGCCGACCGCACGCTCTATGATTTCCATCAATGTCAGCCACGCTCGGAGCAAGAAGTGGCTGAACAGGAGGCGAGTGCACCGGCTAAACAGTGGGAGCGCATCGACCTATTGAACTATTAGGCTTGAACGGTGAGCAGTCTTGAACGGTGAGCAGTCTTCAACAGTCAGTGCTGATGTCGATTGGTTGGTGGTTGATCAGGGTTGACTGATCAGCGTTGAGGGGCGGGGATCTGCATGGTGCAGCAGTGCAGGCTGCCCCCTTGCTCAATCAGCGCCAGGCAGTCAATGCCTATAACCTCTCGGTCTGGAAAACAGCGTTGGATCACGGCCAGTGCGGCCTCGTCATGGGGGTCTTTATAGGTGGGTACCAGTACGGCGTGGTTAATAATAAGAAAATTAGCGTAACTGGCGGGTAGGCGCTCACCTTCGGCGTTGAACTTGGGTTCAGGCAGAGGGAGGGCGTGACAGCGGTAGAGTTTGCCTTGCAGGTTTCTCAGTTCTGTCAGCGCTTCAGCCATGCTGTTGAGGGGTAAAAAGTGTTCATCCTCTTCTCGGTCACATCCTTGATAGACAAGGGTATCTGGATCACAAAAGCGCACCAACGTATCGATGTGGCCGTCCGTATCATCACCCATAAGCTGGCCGTGCTCTAAAGAGAGCAGTTGCTTTGCGCCCAGTACACTCAGCAGTGTGTCACTGATCTGCTCATAGCTCATCGGTTGATTTCGGTTGGGGGCTGTCAGGCAGTGACGTGTGGTGAGCAGTGTGCCCTGACCATCACTCTCAATGCTTCCACCCTCTAGGATCAGCGATTGAGGGTTCTGTGTGACCGCTTGATTAAAGACCTTTTCTTG
>JAYPBG010000289.1:1530-4977 GCA_038124075.1 Gammaproteobacteria bacterium | reverse complement strand
CCGACTTTAGCCCAACCCTTGGGTGGTGACACATACATGAGTCGCTCATTGAATAGCATTGACCACAGCGCCGCCCCAATAACAAAGGGCCGTTCGCGTGTATTTGACTGATAACCGTCTAAAGCACTGTTATGACCGGAATCTCTTAAACCTTGCGCAACAAGTGCCGTTATTCTTTCTACAGTATGTACGTTGGGCTGAACAAAAGCGCCCAACAACTCAGCCTGACGTGACTCACCACCCCAGTAATCGGCAGGCAGTATATTGACCTGATGACTGGAGGTCAACTCCTGTGTCGAGCCTTCTCCATCGATGTAAGAGATAGCAAAGGTCAGTTGAACCGGTATTTCCTCTGTAAGCCTATTCAGTTTATCATGATCGGGTTTTAAGGGGCGATCTTGTAGACGCATCGATTGCCCTGCATCTACGCGATCAATCAACCACTCTTCAGTAGCAATGAACTCTGGCTCCGTTGTTAAGCAAATGCGGATATCAGTGATAGGCTTTGATGATTCGCCTTCTTCAGTGTCCATTGCAGATATCAGTACACGTTTTAAAAGCGGATAAGCATTTTGTTGGGCTGCGAGCGAAAATGTTGACGCAATTTCGCAATTAATGTTCAGTTTCACGTGTGCTCCTACTATTTTATAACGTTTCCTAACTATGCGTTATTAAAGATAATACCCACATGACGATTTGTGAATATTATTCATTTAGGCATTCATACAAGTGTGGACCAATACACTATATATCATAATCCACACGCTCCATCATTCACCAATCTCTAATAGATATAAATAAAATGTCTGCAAAGGTTCATACTGTATTTGTTGAATCCTCACCAGACTTGCGCAATAAATCAAATATCAACCGAGCAAAAGCAGCATTTTTCTGCGGATCCGACAACAACTGCATCATCTGCTCTTGGTGAGCTTCATTACTATCAAGCACCGCATCATCGACCGCTTTTGCAAAATCCCCGAGCATAGCCTGCTCTGGGGTGTTATTAGCGATCTGCTTCATCACAATCTCATTTTCTTTGACCTTATATCTCACCGTATAAGCATAATTGACCATATCGTCATCCGTCAGTTTATCCGTGACAAACAGTTCATTCAAGCGAGTGATAATCTGCGACAAATACTCCTCTTTGGGGCTTCTTGGTCTGGCCGTACCGGCACTGTCACCAGGTTCGAGTGAATAACCAAGGCCCTCCTCCTTCAGTTGCAGATCTTGCTGCCTTATCTTGGACAACCGATAGTGACTGAGTACTACGTTATCGAGATCGATATCATCGTCTTCAAGAGCGGTCTCACGCAACATCGGTCTTAGATTTCGCGCATATAAGCTCAACCGTTCTAACTCTTTATCATCATAATCAACAATCTGTGACATAAACTCGTAGAATCGAACGTAGGTGCCCAGATCTTTTTTGAAGATCTCCAGGCTGTCTTTCTCCTCTTTGCACTCTTTAAACGTATTTTCAGCATTCGCAATTAATACCGAATCGCCGGTCGCTTTGGTGCGTTCAAACATCTCTTTTGCCTGTTTATAAGCGGCCATTGCCGATTGATAGCGTTTCGTCCAGCGCTCTACCGCTGGTTTACAGATATTGGTGATGGCGGCATTGCTTTTGCTCTTGATATAGAAAACATCACAGAACTGTTCTACCTCACTCCAAGTAAAAATCCCCGCCGCCCGCAGTTTATCAAACAGGTCATAAATCAAATTAGGGTCCGACACATCCGCCAGTTCAGCCGTTTGGTAGTAAGGTTGAAAGGCGTTAAGGATATCCTCTGGGTCGTTAAAGAAGTCCAACACATAGGTACCGGTCTCCATCTTCCCTGGATAGGTTCGGTTGAGCCGAGACAGTGTCTGTACGCACTCAACACCTCCCAGTTTTTTATCGACGTACATGGCGCAGAGTTTGGGTTGGTCGAAGCCGGTTTGGAATTTATTGGCGACAATCATCACTTGATAATCTTCGGAGTCAAAGGCGGTGCGCATGTCGCGGCCTTTTAGGTTGGGGTTCATACCGTTTTCATTGAACTTTTCGTCGATCAAACCGGCTGCATTGGGGTCATTGTCGCTGAACTCCACTTCGCCTGAAAAGGCCACCATGGCGGATATCTGTTGATAGGCGGCGGATGTGTCCTGTTGCTCGGCTTTCGCTTCGGCTATCTTATCGGCAAGGTATTTATCAAAACTCAATTTATAACGCACGGCCTCTTTTCGGGAGCTGGTGACCACCATCGCTTTCGCTTGCCCGCCCAGCAGGCCCATCACGTTCTCTTTGAAGTGCTCGATGATCACCTGCACCTTCTGTGCGATGTTGTAGTCGTGGAGGCGTACCCACTGATTGAGCTTCACTTTGGCCTTTTTGCTGTCCACCTCTGCATCGGTGCCTTGGATCTTGAGGGCAAGGTTATAGGCGACTTTGTAGTTGGTGTAGTTCTTCAAGACATCCAGAATAAAACCCTCTTCGATCGCTTGGCGCATGGTGTAGACGTGAAAGGCTTTGGGTTTATTGGTGCCTGAGGGTGGTTCATCGGGGTTTGGTAAACGGCCAAAGAGTTCTAGGGTTTTGGTCTTGGGGGTTGCGGTGAAGGCGAAATAACTGAGATTGTTATTGGCTCGACGGCTGGCGACGACCGCATCGAGGATATCTTCTGTGCTGAGGGGCTCTTCCTCCTCCGATTTGGCATCCGTCATCAAGACCTCTTTGAGCTTCCTTGCGGTGGCCCCCGTTTGTGAAGAGTGAGCTTCGTCGGCAATGATTGCGTAGTGGCGCTCTTTGAGGCTGACGCTGTTTTCGATCGCTTTCAGTACGTGCGGGAAGGTTTGAATGGTGACAATGATAATGGGCTGCGAGCTCTCCAGCGCCGTCGCCAGTTTCTCTGACTTGGAGCCTTCCCCTTCTTTGCGGTTAATGCGGCCCACCACGCCATCGGTGTGTTCAAACTGGTAGATGGTGTCTTGCAGCTGATCGTCCAGCACGGTTCGGTCGGTGACGATGATGACGGAGTCGAAGATTTTATCGCCCTGATCATTATAGAGTGATGAGAGCTGGTGGGCAGTCCATGCGATGGAGTTGGATTTGCCGGAACCGGCGCTGTGTTGAATCAGATATTTTTGGCCGGTGCCTTCTTTGCCAACGGCTTTGAGCAGTTGGGAGACGACGTCCCATTGATGGTAACGGGGGAAGATCAAGGTCTCTTTTTTGTATTTACGCCCTTCCCAATCCTCTTTCTCTTCGATTTGCAGGTGGATAAAGCGGGCGAGGATCTTGAGCAGATTATCGGGGAGGAGGACTTCATTCCACAGATAGTCGGTTGCGTATTGGTTGACATCGTCTGGTGTCTCGTTACCGGCACCGCCATCTTTTTTGCCTTTGTTAAAGGGTAAGAAGAAGGTATCGTTACCCTCAAGCTTGGTTGTCATGTAGAC
>JAYPBG010000289.1:0-1520 GCA_038124075.1 Gammaproteobacteria bacterium | reverse complement strand
GTGCGCATCTCTTTGTTGGCGGCGTTGGGGTCGGCTTTGTTGAGTTGGGTTGCGACGCGCTCTAAGAATTTCTGTCCGGGGTTGTTGGGGTAAAGTTTGCAGAACTTCTGCCACTGGGTGTCTTGCGTCTCTTTGATAAAACCCAAGACATCTTCTTCATACAGGGCCAGTTCACGGTTGTAGTATTGGGGTTTGCCCAGTTTCCAGCCGTTATCCAGCATCTGCTGAATCATGTCGTTTTGAAAGACGTATTCTGAAGCTTTGTCACCTCCGAACAGTGCGTTCATGCGGCTACTTCCTTCTTGGTTGCTTTTTGAGTTTGAGAAGCGTCTGTGGGTTGTTTTGAATCTGGGGTGAAGTTGCGAACGTCAATTTTTCCTGTGACAGCAGCTGATATTATTGCGGTTCTGCGCTCCTTCATTAACAAAATTGTTTTCTCAGCTTTATCAATGATTTTATCAAACTTAGATAGTTGTTTTTCTATATACAGGGATATTTGTTTTTGCTCTTCCTCTGTCGGTAAAAGTACGAAACATTCCCCTAGCTCTTCAGCATTCAAATGAGGTTGAGCTGCTCGAGTTTTTTCCAGGTCAATTTGATTATTTCGAACATAGTTGCTTAATAATACATGTCCTAAAAATTCTGGATTACATTTTGTAGCCCTAACCACCATATCAAAACCTGCAATACTACCTTGATATTGTTTCGGTATAATGGATGAGTCACCTGTACCCGCTCCGCTGCGAACGACAATGATATCCCCATAGTTAAGCCATACTATACGTTTTTCGGGAATATGGTCTGGATTTACAAAAACCAAGCCAATATCAGAAATTTTTCCCGAGCGAATGTTTGTAGCTCTGATTAACGGTATACCTTCATCCTGATATTTTGGTGGTTCACCAATTCCATATCGTATTTTTGATATATGCTTGAGAGACACTAAAGCCCAATGCCCCGGCACCTCCCCCAACCACTCAACCCCAGAATCCCGCATAGGCGCATTGGGGTTTAGCCCTTTGGTGACGGCGTGGCTGATGACGGCCTGGCGTTTTTCTTTGAGTAGTTTGATGAGCTGTTGTTGTTTTTCGATTAGGGTGTCTATTTTGGTGGTTTCTTGGGTTAGGAAGGTGGCTATTCTTTGTTGTTCACTTGAGGGGGGGATCACTACTTTTAGTGCTTTTACTTGTTCTCCAGTAATAAGCGGCTGAGCTGTTGTGATTGCATATTCATTTAACTTTGCGGCCTCAAGTAAATATCTAAAATAATGATCATTTAGCTTCCTCCAAGAAGATAATTTAAGAGCATTGTCCGTTATCCAACACTGTTCATTAACAAAATGTACATTTCCGCATAATGCGCCAACACGACCAATCGCAAACGCCTTAGAGTTTGTATTTATGCATGCTGAATAACCAAGGGTTCCATTTCCGCCAATTACTCTATATTGACTTTTATCATCCTTAGATTTTTTAAAGTAGGTGTTTGAAAGCCCTTCTCCACTAGCAATATTTATATAC
>JAYPBG010000288.1:2605-4990 GCA_038124075.1 Gammaproteobacteria bacterium | reverse complement strand
ATAGAACAAATAACAACCTAATAGGCTGCTATTTCGCGCCAGCGACTATGTACACAAAGAAAAGAGTGATATACCATGTAAAAACGTTACAACATGGTTACGTAATGTTTTCATGAAATAAGCAGAGGGGACAACTATGGCCAGACCAGGGATCACCTATCTAGAAGTAGCACAAGCGGCAACAACGTTGCAGCAAAAGGGCGAAAGTCCCACTATTGACAAAGTGCGTAGAGCGTTAGGTACGGGCAGCAATACCACGATCGCTGGGTTTTTGAAAAAGTGGCGTACGGAACATCAGCCAGCCGTTTCTGCGTTGACCAAAACAACACTACCCTCCGAACTACTGACACAGCTTCAATCGCTTTGGGATGCGCTTAAAGATAAGGCAAATGAAAGAACCGAACAGCTTGAGCGTGAGCATGTTCAGCAGATCGATGAACATCAACAGATCATACAGAGCTTAACAAAGCAGCTTCAAACCGTTGAAAAAGAGCGTGACCATCTCTCTCAAGCAAATACGGCGCTTCAACAGCAGCTTGAGTCGTTTCATCAGCAACAGGTACAAGAGAGAGAAGCGCATCAGCAGATGCTCATTCGGATGGAGGAGCAGCGGCAACGCTTGTCTGATAAAGAGAGTGCCATCAAAGATCTAAAGGAGCAGACTCAACATATCCAACAAAATTTAGATCATTTCAGAGAATCGAGCCGGCAGCAGCGTGAAGAGCTGATCCTTCAATATGATGCTGCTCAAGCAGAGCTCAAACAGCAGAGTCATCATCTCACTCAACAGCTCGAGAATGAGCGCAGTCGGACTCAGCAACAAGCGCTTGAAAATGAGAAGCAAAAATATCACTATGAGAAGCAGGTTGAAGAGTCTCGATGGGTGAGGGCTCAGTCTGATGAGCGGTATGAATCACTTAAAGAGCTCAGGTCTCAATTAAAAACTGCTCAATCACACAATGACGTCATCAGTGCTCAAAACAGTAACCTTCTTGAAGAGTTAACTACGCAGCGCCAACAAACCCTATTGTTGGAGAAATCCGTAACGGAATATAAAGAGAAGTGGATCGCCTCACAGGCTATTGAATCACAGCAAGCTAAGCAGATAGAAACACTATCGAATAGAAGAGCTATAGAAGAAAAAGAAACAGAAAAAGAGAAAGAAAAAGAAACGGAAAAGGTAACAGTCACATACTAATGTATATAAGAAAGGGTTCTCTTAATTTTTTATAAGGAGTCTTACATAAATGTATGATGAAACGAATGTGAAAAACTTTAAGGCGCTAAAGTCAAATTTTGATTCTGGTTCTCGAGCAAGAGGGACCCGATATTATCACAATGGTAATGTAACCGATTTGGTTGTTTCTGATGATGGTCGGCAGATAGATGCCACAGTATCGGGTTCTAGGGCTCAAGATTATGTGGTTGAAATTTCAATTGATTGGGATCATGATGTCGTTGAAGGCTTCTGTACATGCCCAGTAGGTTACAACTGCAAACATGTGGTTGCCAGCTTGTTATCAGCAGATGATCAGAATGAAAATAGAGATCATAATCATAATATAAAACAGACGTATTCAACCGGTGAGGTAGAAGAGAATTCATCTGTCGAGGCTTTTGATAAGTGGTTAACACAATTCAATGAGGCCATTAAAGAGCATGGGCAATCCAAGCGATCTTATTCAAAAAGACAGAGTAATAAGGCTGAGCACCTTATTTATTCAATAAAGCAGTATCCTTACACACCTGAAAGGATAGAGGTGACACTTCATCTAAGTCGAGCCTTAAAAAAAGGTGGGTATGGTAAGCCAAAGCCATTTAAGCACTCAAAAGGGTCTCACCGTAAATGCCTAAGCTCAAAGGATATTGAGATACTCTCAGCTTTGCAATTTATAAACAATCTTTCTTCCGAAAGCATGATCGATTTCAATTTAAAATTTATAGAGGGGCCCACAGCATCCCAATTGCTTAGAGAAATATTAGAAACCAATCGATGTTTCTGGAAAGAGGATCTATCGAATCCTTTAAAATATGAAGAGGAGTTAAGCCCCGAATTTAAATGGGAGCTGTTACCCAATGCCCATCAGAAATTCAAAGCGTGTATTGATGACAGGAGCGTAGAGATCTTTCCGTTGGATCGTTTGTGGTACCTTGATTCAAAGACCTTTAGCATGGGACTGGCGAATACTGATATCCCAAATCATATGGCGTACACGTTAATTCTTGCGCCTGAAGTACCTCCAGAGGCATCAAGAGAGCTCGCTTCGAATATTAAGAAGTTGTCAAAAAA
Source organism: Gammaproteobacteria bacterium (assembly GCA_038124075.1). Classification (GTDB taxonomy): domain Bacteria; phylum Pseudomonadota; class Gammaproteobacteria; order Pseudomonadales; family JAYPBG01; genus JAYPBG01. Next base: position 2,700 of record JAYPBG010000288.1, on the reverse strand, counting down.
AGCCAGTTTGATGCCTATGGTTCTAAAAAAACCTAAGCTGCTAAAAGTCTCTGATGTTACACCTGAAATTCGTTTCGATGTTAAAACGTTCAGTG
>JAYPBG010000288.1:0-2595 GCA_038124075.1 Gammaproteobacteria bacterium | reverse complement strand
TGTGTCAACAGCAGAAACATTGATTGAATTGGATGAATATATTACTAGTTTCCCCTCTGAAGACTTAAAAATACCCATTACGGTTGCGACTGCTGAGATACTGTTTGATTACGGCGTTAGTACTGTACCATTTTCAAGACAGTTTACTCATAAGAGAGTGACCTTTATGGAAGATGGAACAGTATATGCCTTTGATCGTGACTTAAAAAAAGAAAAAGAGTATATAATGCAGCTATCCGTGTATATGGAGTTGGAGGAAGATGTTTCAGAAAAAAACGATTTACCTAACCAGCCCGAAATCGCCTTAATCACGTCACTTAAAGATGAAGAAGACTTTATAGAGTTTTCAGTACACGCAATACCCTCGCTCGAGCGAAGCGGCTGGCGAGTCATTCGTCAGCATGACTCATTCGTTCAAGTATATCTTGATGAAGATCTTAGTTGGTACTCTGAGTTAGAAGAAGAATCTGAATATGATTATTTCAACTTTAATATTGGTATTGTCATAGAAGAGCAAAGAGTCAATATCTTGCCCTTAATCTCAAGGATGATGAGCTCGATCAGTATTAACGAACTTGCTGATCTCAAGGATGACGAGAGAGTGCCTATACCGTTAGCAGATGGCGCTTTAATTTCTGTGCCTTACTCTCGCATAAAGCCTATATTGAACATACTCATTGAGCTGTATGACGGTGAATTAGAAGAGAATGATACGTTAAAGCTATCAAAACGGCAGGCGGCACTGCTGTTTGAAATTGAAAAAGCGTTTCATGCTTCTAAGCTTCGCTGGTTCGGTGGAGAGAAGCTTCGTCGTTTAGGAAAACAGTTGAATGAATTTAAATCACTCAAAGCGGTTAACCCACCGAAAACATTTAAAGCGACGCTTCGTGCCTACCAAAAAGAGGGTGTCAACTGGCTTCAATTTCTTAGAGAATACGAGTTGGGTGGTATTCTTGCCGACGATATGGGGTTAGGGAAGACCATTCAAACACTTGCGCATCTTAGTATTGAGAAAAATCGAAGGCGAATGAAAAAACCAAGTTTAATCATTGCGCCGACGAGTCTCATGCACAACTGGAAGCGAGAGGCTGATCAATTTCTTCCTAATCTTAAAGTGCTTGTTCATCATGGTGAGCATCGCCATGGAAATATCGACAGTTTTAGTCAGTACGATCTAATATTAACCACCTACCCTCTTATTATAAGGGATAAAGACGCACTTCTGTGCAATTCATTTTACTATCTTATATTAGATGAGGCTCAATATATAAAAAATAATAAAGCCAAAAGCACGCAAATTGTTCATCAAATAGAAGCTGAGCACCGTCTCTGTTTAACGGGTACGCCCATGGAAAATCATCTTGGTGAACTGTGGTCTCTCTTTCACTTTATTATGCCTGGGTATCTGGGAGAGGCTCAACAATTTAAGCAGGTGTTTAGAACGCCGATAGAGAAGCACAGCGATAAAGAAAAGCAGAAGAGCCTGTCGAACAGAATAAGGCCCTTTATGTTACGTCGGAAAAAGGAGGGCGTTCTCAGTGACTTGCCAGAAAAAACTGAAATCCTGCATACGGTAGAGCTCCAGGGTCCTCAGCGTGATTTGTATGAGAGCATTCGTCTTTCTATGGAAAAAAAAGTGCGTGATGCTATTAAGAAAAAAGGTTTGTTGCGCAGCCATATCATTATTTTAGATGCGCTCTTAAAACTTAGACAGGTCTGTTGTGATCCTCGACTTTTATCGCTCTCATCAGCAAACAAAGCACATGGGTATTCCGCTAAAATGTCCATGCTGATGGAGATGCTACCAAACATGATTGAGGAGGGGCGACGAGTGCTTATATTTTCACAATTCACCAAGATGTTAGGCATTATTGAGAGCGCTTTGAAGGATGCGGGCTTAACTTATACTAAGTTGACGGGATCAACCAGAGATCGGATGAAGCCTGTAGAGGCTTTCCAGAGTGGCAAAGTGCCCATATTTCTCATAAGCTTAAAAGCCGGGGGCACAGGATTGAATCTTACTGCAGCTGATACTGTAAGTCAGTATGATCCATGGTGGAATCCGGCTGTAGAAAACCAAGCGACTGATAGAGCTCATCGATATGGTCAAAAAAAATCTGTATTCGTATATAAGTTGCAAGCTTCAGGTACTGTAGAGGAGACTATTCAAGAGATGCAAAAAAAGAAGTCGGGGTTAATGGAGGGGTTATTTTCAGATAAAAGTTCAGGAAAGCTGGAACTCTCTTCTGATGATTTGAAAAGTTTGTTCAGTGGGATATAGAGCATAAGCTGTATATTTTAAAACCCATATTGCCATATTTTGTGCGTCAGATTAATAGACATTAATTTAGGTAATATGTTACCCCATCTATTTGGAATGGGTACGAAATAAATCATCGCCTCGCTTCCATTTGTTAATGATATACTATATCATTTTGAAAGCTTGAATGCCGTCGTTTCAACGAAAAATCGCCTATAGCTGCTGGCAAGTAATGTACCTAGGCGCACGACGAGCCCAAGCCGCTGGGCGTATAGATAGGTAATACGTGATGCGGTTGGGCGAGGAAGGCAACAACGGTACAGTACTTGTCAAGT
>JAYPBG010000287.1:0-5034 GCA_038124075.1 Gammaproteobacteria bacterium | reverse complement strand
CGCTCATACTGTTCGATCAGCTGAGATCGATAACGATCCAATACGACAACAATGGGTTCATATAAAATAGCGTAACGCCACCCCCTCATGGTGCTGGAGATAACCAGCGGCTCATGAGTAGAGAGGTGGTGCGCATAGGAGGCGACAAAGCGGCGCAGCTCACTCTTAGATAAGAGACGCTCTGGTGGCAATGCTTTATCTTGAGCAATACGAACAACACACTCTTTACACTCCTTAAATACCGCTTTTAAATCACGGTCCAAAGGCCGCTCAATCGGTCGAGGAGCCTCATGCTCACACCCTTCACTGTTGGCCGCATGCTCTTTTGTCTCATCCAACCGATCCTCCAGCACCTGTACTTGATCCAATATCTGATGAGCAAACTGTTTCATATGCCGAATGTCACGAGACTTTCCCCGTAACGAGGTTAACTTCAATAGCCCTTTTACACTGTGTGGCTGCTTCTCTGCAATCTCAAACAGCGACCCATCTTTCACGATATGGGTGCGGGGTGTATCCATACGCCGAGCCGTCTCCTCACGCCAAACACAGAGGTGCTGCAACAGAGACACCTGCTGCTGATCCAGATTCCAACCCTGTTGAAACTTAAGATAATAGCGATCGATCTCTTCTGCTTTTTGACACGCCGACACAAACCGCTGGCTATCTTCCAGCACCCAGGAGAGCCGCTCTTTACACCTCAGCTCTTCTACTAACTGCTCATAACAGGGCAGCAGATATTTAACATCTTTAGCAGCATACTCAATCTGTTGAGGGGTCAGCGGTCGCCTCATCCAGTTGGAGCGCGTCTCATCTTTAGATAACTCCAACCCCTCAAAATGACGAATAAGGTCTCGATAGCTGATCTGGGCCCCCATATTTAAAAAAGCCGCCGCAACCTGAGTATCAAAAAGGTGGCAAAATGGTTTTTTCTTATTGCGCAGCCCTAAGTGATGCAGCAACACCTCAATATCTTCCGTGCAGGCATGCAGCACTTTGACCACTTGCTCATCTGAAAAGAGCTCAGCCAGGCCGCTCTGTTCAGCAATGTCCTGCGGGCTCAAAGCCACAGGATCAATGAGATACTGCTTATCAGGCTGGTTTGAATAGACCAGTTGAATAAGGCCCAACTTGGGGTAGAAGGTTTTACTGCGATCAAATTCAGTATCCAACGCAACAGCCGCTGCGCTCGCGCCAGATTTTGCCATTGTCTGCAGTGCATCAAGACAATCGATATAAATTACATTCATCAATCCATCAACTAATCAACTAATCAACTAATCAACCAACTCATCAACATCCAAACCCAGTCTCTGTCGCCCACTGAGCGCATGCCCCAGGGTGTGACTGTCCACCAGCTCCAACTCTCCACCCATGGGAACCCCATAGGCAATTCGACTGACACGTAATCGACGGCCTTGACGATTCAAGCCTTTCACCATATTAATAATATAGTGCGCCGTCGCCTCCCCCTCAACCGTGGTGCCGGTTGCCAAAATCACCTCCTGCAGCGCTTCATCATTAAGACGCTCTAATAATTCCGTCAACCCAATATCCTCTGGGCCAATGCCATCCAGAGGGGAAAGATGACCTAACAGAACAAAGTAACGTCCCGAATAGCTGTGCGCCTGCTCTATCGCCATCAAATCAGAGACGGTTTCAACCACACAGAGCGTTGTCTGATCACGCCGCTCATCGGCACAAATCTGACAAACATCCATCTCACAATGAACATGACAACGACGGCAATGACCAATGCGCTCAAGTGCCTCACTCAATATACGTGCGAGATGTTTGGCATTATCACGATTACGCTCCAGCGCATAGAGGGCCATGCGCTGGGCCGATTTAGGCCCAATGCCAGGAAAGCACTGTAGGGCAACCGTCAACTCATCAAAGAGCGGACTGATCTTCATCACTGCTGAAACATTTTACTGATATCAAACGGCATGTTACCAAAGCCATTGGCAAGCCCAGAGACCTTATCTTTGTTATGCTCTTCAACCTTCTGTACCGCATCATTGATCGCTGCAGCCATAAGGTCCTGAAGAACAATAACAGGCTCTTTAAGAAGATCTGGGTCAATCTCAACCCCCGCCACATCATGCCGGCCATTCATGGTCACTTTCACCATGCCGGCACCCGCTTCACCAGTCACTTTCAGATTGACCATCTCCTCTTGGACTTTCTGCATCTGCTCTTGGACTTTTTTAGCCTGTTGCATTATATCGCCAAATGGGTTTTCCATAATATCACTGCCTTTTCTTTATGTTAACGATGTAAATGAATGATTACTGACCTAATAGTTACTGAACTAATATGATCTAGCATGACTTAACATGACTTAATTATAGTTACACTGAAGTTACACTGAATTTATAGCAGGTTTACACCGACTCTTGGCACTCAGTGTGCGCTTTTGCCTGCATCCACCAACGCGATGGACTTCGGCCTAAGCTGGGCATTAAACACCTGAGTCAGGCGCTTAATAAATGGGTGCGCCTCCAACGAAGCTTTCGCAGTCTCTAATGCCGCTCGTTTTCGCTCCATTAACAGCTCACAAGGTGTCATTTCATCCAACGAGCCCACCTCAACAACCAACTTAATAGGGCGTTTCAACTGCGTACTTAAGAGCGCTTCGAGCCGACTGACGGTCTGCCGCGTGAGCATCGGCTCAAAACGGGCATCCACCTTAATCACCACCTCTTTATCACCTATCGACTGCAGAGTGCTGTTCTGCGCCAAATTGAACACAACGCCGTCAGCCCCTAAGGACTGAATCAATCTCAACCAAGCGTGCGGTGCGGTCTGATCGTCTGCATTTGCTGATCCGATCACACCCTCTGCTCGTGGTTCGGGTAGGTCTGCTTGTTGCGCTGCTGGCACATCTTCAGGCTCTGGCTCAGATGTACGGGGTAGCTGCTCTGAGACCTGATGATCACTCGCCTCCTTTTCAAAGCTTTTCAGGCTTTCCAGACTTTTTTTTTCAGGCGTCGCACGTATACCAACCCCTTCAGCGCCGATCCCTGCCGGTTCATCTAAACCATTAGACTTAGGCACAGCAGAAGATGGCGCAGCAGTCGGTGGCGGCTTGGGCAGTGCAGCCGATTGATCAGTCCCTACTGGCAGATGCGTTGATGGAACAAACATCAACATCCGCATCACCACCATCTCTAAGCCTGCTCTAAGATCGGGCGCAATGGGCAGATCTTTACGCCCCATAAGAGCCGATTGATAATAAAGCTGTACAGCTTGTGGCGAAGCCGCTTGCGCCAATGCCATCACGGCTTTCCTATCCCCCAAAGCGTTATCCACCGCATCAGGCAACACCTGAGCCATCGCGACTCGGTGCAGCAGCATAATGAGATCGGCCAACACTTGCTGCAGATCACTGCCTTGATCCGCCAAGGCGGCAACCTCATTCAAAGCCGGTTCAAGCTCATTGTTAAGTATACACCTTACCAGCTGCATAATACGCTGCCGATCGATCGTACCCAGCATCGCCTGAACATCAGACACTGTTAAGCGGCCACTGCCAAACGCGATGGCTTGATCGGTTAAACTGAGCGCATCGCGCATACTGCCATCAGCCGCACGGGCAATCTCCCAGAGAGCCTCCTCTTCAAAGGCAATCTCTTCTTGCGGTAAAATCGCCGTCAGATGCGAGACGATCTTCTGCGGTATCATATTTTTCAGCGAGAATTGGAGACAACGAGAGAGCACGGTGACCGGCAATTTTTGTGGGTCGGTCGTCGCCAATAAGAATTTCACATGCTCAGGAGGCTCTTCAAGCGTCTTTAAAAGCGCATTAAAACTGTGGGTCGAGAGCATATGGACTTCGTCGATGAGATAGATCTTAAAGCGGGCTTGAGTCGGAGCATATTGGACATTATCGAGCAGCTCACGCGTATCCTCAACCCGCGTCCGTGAAGCAGCATCCACTTCAATCAAGTCGACACTGCGGCCTTGGTCAATTTCCACACATGCAGAACAGGTTCCACACGGTGTAGATGTAATACCCGTTTCGCAATTAAGACATTTAGCCAATATTCTAGCCACGGTGGTTTTTCCGACACCGCGCGTGCCTGTAAACAGATACGCATGGTGCAACCGCCCCTGCGACATGGCATTCTCTAGAGCCCTCAGAACATGTGTCTGACCGGCCATCTCATGAAAGGTTTTGGGTCGCCATTTACGCGCTAGAACTTGGTATGACATGTTTTGTTCACAACCTACTGTCTCTGTATCTATGCTTCTATCAGCCTATATCAGCCTATTTTTTCAACCGCCCACGGCTGTTCAATCTTCAGCTACGACAGTATACAGCAACAGACATGAACATACAGAAACCTGAAGCAAATTCTTTACGCTGTATACGCGCATCAGAGAAAGCATTAAGAGAACAATGGGGAAAATCGGCGTGTAAGAAGGGGAACGCCTATAAATATGGAGGCGACCTCACTAGCCACACTCCGGCACACGAGTCCACTGCTACCGTTGCTCCCTTCCGGGCCTGGCGGGGTTTGCAGCTTATCGTTGCGAAGGGACCAGCAAGGTCACCATATCGAGATAACCATCATAGCACCTCTTTAGAAGATTAAAAGAGTGGCAAACCGGTCAGGCTGCTATGGGATAGCAAGCAGACCCGCTATGACGGACTGGCAATTCTGCATAACTTTTTTTCCGATTGCAAGCAGAATATCTTCATATACGACAAATAGTTGGGAGGGAGAGAAGCAGGATGAGTAAATTTGAAAGGAGCCTCATATGAGCAAGCCCTCCCCTGCATTTTCTCAAACAGAAAAGATGGCATTTAGGCACTACTCTACGGAGTCAACACGCCTATCAACACTTTAGACTGAATATTCTGCATAAGATTAATAGCTTTAACCTCTTCGTGATTGGAGCAGGACGCTTGAGGGTTTCTTGAATTCAATCAAACCTCTTGTAAACAAACGAATTATGGGTGTGTACCCCGTTATGGGGGCAACAGCTCTCGCAACGTTAAATCAAATAATTAACATTGCGCGTAAC
>JAYPBG010000286.1:0-5049 GCA_038124075.1 Gammaproteobacteria bacterium | reverse complement strand
CTCTGAGAGTGTATTGGCTGTTGTATAACCAACGACTACCCTCTGCTCCTCTTTTTCTGCGCGGGCTTCGGTGACCGCCTGCACATCAAACGTTGCAGGCTCCCTGCTCCAGATCAGCGCTAATATGACACAGAGCACACAATAGGCAACCAAACCGCCCCCCACTGCTGGCACCCAACGCGCCTCTTTACAGCTATCTTTCAGTTTATCTTTCAATAGATCCAACGACATAAGGGTTTATCTCATAGAAATTAAGTAATGGAAGAAAACAGTACATCATCAAGCACTGCCTTATAGTACCTCACATAGTACCTCACATAGAGCCTAATACAGTGGGGCGTAGCTCATCAACTCGCCAGTACATGAGTTAAAGTATTGTCAACGATTGTCGTAGGGTTTTGCAAGCTTTCTGCATCAATCTCACTCGGCCTGGACAAAAAGTAACCTTTACCACCATCCACGCCCAATGACTTTAACAGCGCCCACTGCTGCGCAGTCTCCACATTACCGGCCAATACTAAGATATCGCGACTGTGCGCCACCCTAAGCAGTGATTTAATAAAAAATTGATAATCGCTGTTGCTGCTGAGTTGACGAATATAGCTGTAGTCAATCTTTATGGCATAGAGTGGCAGGGTGCCTAAATAAGAGAAGGCTTTCGAACCTGTACCAAAACGATCCAGCGAGACACGCCCCCCTAACCGCCTTAACCCTGTTGCCAACGTCTGAATTTTAGCAATTAAAAAAGAGAGTGAGTGCTCAGACAGCTCAAAAATCAATCGATCAGCCGTTCCCGGATTGGCCATGAGTGTATTCAGCAGCCAATCGATAAACCCCTCGATCTGCAAAGTATGCGGTGATAAATTAATCGTATAAACATCTGTACTGGCCGGTTGCCCCCTGAGAAACTCTATCATATAGAGAATCACGGACTGATCAAACGCCTGCTGTAACCCATAGCGTTCAATCAGTGGAATAAAGAGGTTGGCGCTGTACATTTCACCCTTTAACGCCACTCTTAGCAGCACCTCTCGGCTCAGCACCGATCGATCTGAGGCCTGCAAGACCGGCTGAGAATAGAAACGCAATCCTCTGCTCTCAGACGGAGAGATCAACACTTTTCGCCACTCACTCTGCGACAACCCATTCATATACGCCAATGCACTGTGGGCACCTTTACGCCGCTCGCCTTTACACACCTCATCTCTACGTGCTGTACCTTTTGCTTGATTAGACTGGGCTTGATTAAAGTGGGTGCCATTGACCCCTTTGGACTGCGCGGTTCGCAGCGCTTCATCAGCCATCTCGAGCAGCACTTTAGAGCCGATGCCCGTCTCGCAATACGCTAAACCGATATGAAAAAAGTTCTGCTTCTCCTCTTGTGCAAACAGAGGCAGAGCAGATACAGCCCCAAAGACCGCCTGAAGATAATACTCCGCCTCATCTGACGTCGTTTTGGGTAACCACGCAATGAAATCGGTCTCACAACGCCGCGCAATTAGGCTGTCTTGCACCTCTTCAAGCACTTTTAACCAACGACCCGCCACCTGTTTTAAGAGCAGCTCGCCTGCCACCTGCCCATAACGCTCTTTATAGTGCTCATACTCTTTCAGACTTAAGACAAGGACCGCACCCAACATCAGCTCTCCCGATGTTTCAGCATTGGCAAAAAAACGTGAGTAGAAGTACGCCCTACTCCCCATCCCTGTAACCGGATCCACATGAACATGCTCACGAATCTGATCAATTAAAGCGACCTGTTCATCAAAGATCGATGTGAGTCGCTCTGACATCCCGTTCATCGCCATCACAATCTGCTTTAATTCTCGAGTGTCTGGCACCTCCGTGCGCAGTGAGAACGCCCTTTCACTGATCGCTTGCGCTTGGCTCTCTAGCAATTTAAGCGGTTTCAGTACTCGACGAATGCAGAGGATGGTCAACACCAAAAGAGCCCCTCCCACACCCAGAAACCAGAGCAGGTCTCGCTGAAGATCATGCCAAAGCGCCAGATACGCATCGCCATAATGCCTTTTCAACTCTAATGTCAATTTTGACGACCCCGCCTCACCCCGCACAATATGAGCCTTGCCAAGCATCACCTGCAGCTGAACCCACTCAACAAACCAAACGGGCACACCCTCTATTTTCTTCGGCATGGTACGCGACACGACTGGGTTACCCCCACTGTCCAATAGCCTGATGGACTCATATTGCCCCAAACGAAAGAGCGCATTGATCATAACCTCTAACGAACCTTGATCCCTGCTCTGAACAGGATCAGACAAGGCCGCTGCAAGCACAACCGCCATCTCCTCTGCTTCAACATTGAGTGTTTCCTGAAGATCAGCACGCTGGCTGTGCATTGAAATCAGAAGGCCACTGAGCAGCATCCCAACATATAAAAAAGCGATCAATAAGCTGATCTTCTTAAACAAAGTCATTTCGCCACTTTCCTATCGATCACTTTCCTATCGGTCACCCAGTCGAGGCGCTGTCGCGAAAAGCACACCTTAATGTACGCCAATAAAGAATTACGCTTTCCGAGCAAAAACAACTATTATCTATCTATAGGGTGAAAAGCCATAACTCAGATGTTATACAGACGAGTTATAAAAACAAAAGTATAGTCATGGATTTTTTATAACGCATGCAAAAAAGAAGTGCCGAGGGAAATCGGTCCAATACGCACCAACTAAAAACCTACTTCGCCAAGCGAGTGACTGACCAAGTGCGCCATGTGCTTGGGATCTGGCGCATGTTGACCGATGAAAACTGGCCCGACAACCATATCCTAGACCTTCTTGAATCCAACAAGAAGCTGATTCGTTATGCACAACACTTTCAGGAAGAGTCTCACCTTCAACTGGGACAGCAAATTGCCCACACCCTTAAAAAAATAAAGGAAGACGACGGCACCTTAAACAGCGCTGTCGTCACACAGCTAACAGAGCTCATAAAAAAGCTGAGTCAGCTGGCCTCTCGAAAAAATGATGTCACGAACAATACGGAAACGGCTATTGAACCCAAAAAACCGGTCTATCTAGCACTTAACGATCACGTATTGGGTCAAAAAATAGAGCAGCAGCTGGAGTTTTTTGGTTATAAAGCAGAGTTAATCCATGACTCCTCTCACTTTAAGCTTCGGGCTCGGCCCAACGATGCAATCGCCATCATAATGGATGTCAATTTCGACAACCGTTTTCATAACGGTATTGAGCTGATAGAGCAACTCATAAAAGAGGCCAAGGTGCCCACCATTTTCTATTCTGAAGACGGTGCCGATATTCATACCCTGCTAAGAGCATCCCGCGCTCAAGGCCGCTTCTTTCATAATGCCACAATCGATATGAGCAGAATCGTCGAAGAGGTTGAGCTCATCACACACCAAACACCCGAAGCGCCTTTCAGAGTACTGATTGTTGAAGATTCAAGAACCCAAGCCTTCCATATAGAACAGATTTTAAATAATGCCGGTATCATCTCGAAAGCGATCTTAGACCCCATGCTGATCCTTGATGCCCTGGAAGAGTTTAAACCTGAAATTATTTTGATGGATATGTACATGCCTGTTTGTAACGGTATGGAGCTGGCCAACGTCATTCGACAACAAGACCAGTTTGTCAGCATTCCCATCGTCTTTCTTTCGGCAGAAGATGACATTGAGAAGCAGCTGAACGCAATGAGTAATGGGGGCGATGACTTTCTTACCAAACCGATAAAATCTCATCACTTGATTACAGCGGTACGCAATAAAGGTAAGCGAGCTCGCAAGTTGGTCGCACTGGTCAACCAAGACAGCTTAACCGGTCTCCTCAACCACACCTCGATTCTAAGATAGCTCTCTCATGAGATAAAGAATGCCCAGGATAAAGGCCTACCTCTGTGCTTTGCTATGATCGACATCGACCATTTCAAGAGCATCAACGACACCTACGGCCACCCTGTCGGTGATCGTGTTATCAAAAACTTAGCCATGTTTCTTAAACAACGTCTGAGAAAAACCGACTTCATCGGCCGCTACGGTGGTGAAGAGTTTGCCGTCGTTTTAACCAATACACGGTTAAGGGATGCCATCACCATATTCGATGAGATCAGAAAGCGCTTTTCTCAATTAAAGCAGTCGAGTGGTAACAGTAAAAAAGACTTTAACGTCACCTTCAGCTGTGGCATCGTCGCGCTCGATGAGTCCAATCATGAAAGAATGGCCGTCGAGTGCGATGAGATTCTATACGATGCCAAGCGAGGGGGGAGAAACCGCGTCTCCCACCGCCAGCCCCTATAAACATAGCATATATACTCAGCAACCGTTTTAAAAGAGTACAAAAGAGCGTGCAACTTTCTTAAACTCGCTCACTCTTATTGAGATAGTTAGATACACCCCTACCATGGGCCCATTTTGGACATTGAGCATTGAGCAGATTCATGACCCCTACGCCTAGACGAAACACCCCATCGATACAGACACCCATACCGGCACAGATCATCACATTTTTTGTCACCGTCACCCTCTTATTACTGACAACCCTAACCCCTCTTAATACACTCGCCAATACACTCACCAACACACTGAACAACCAGAGCAACAGTCTTCTTAATACACTCAAGGGCAGCGGATACAGCCAGCCCGCATTTCTCTCATTAGAAGAGGCCTTTCAAGGCAACATCGAACGGATAGAAAACGAGCTTGTGATCAACTGGATCGTAGCCGATCAATACTACCTCTACCGCGACCGTTTTGGCTTTGAACTGGCTGAGAGCACCAAAGAGGCCAACATTACAATAGGCGAACCTCGCTTCAGCCACAGCGGCATCATGAAAGAGGATGAACTGTTTGGAAACGTTGAAGTCTATTACCACCATGTCACGATCACACTCCCCTTTGAAACACCTGCAGAGCAGACCGTGGATGTGGTTGTTAAATACCAAGGTTGCGCCGATGCTGGCCTCTGGGGGGCGGGGGGGGGGGGGGTGGCGGGGGGGGGGGGGGGGGGGGGGGCCGGGGGGGGGGGGGCGGGGGGGGGGGGGTGGGGGGGGGGGGGGGGGGGGGGG
>JAYPBG010000285.1:3852-5067 GCA_038124075.1 Gammaproteobacteria bacterium | reverse complement strand
CAATAGAACAAATAACAACCTAATAGGCTGCTATTTCGCGCCAGCGACTATGTACGGTTACCGGTTGGTTGACAGAAAACTGCAGGTAACGGGTGGCCAACACCGTTTTTTCTTCATCATCAAAGTGCGTTAAAAGCGTCTCGGTCGTTAACGTAAACGCTTGACTCTGAATCAGTGCCGGTAAGCGAGCTTTCATCTGTTCGATGATCTCAGTGATGGAGGGTTCGCGACTGTTATGGGCATAAGCCGTGGATGAGATGATGGGGATGACTGTAATCGAAAGCGTCAGCGCTAGCACCATCAGAGCGAAACCAAGCCATTGAGAGAGGGCAGGGTGGAGTGTGATACGGATAGAATGAACGCTGATAGGCATAAAATCAATCTCAAGGGCTGTGTATTCAATGGTTGTATATAAAAAGCGCGTGATAAGCACTCAATATTTTAGACGAAATAGCGGAGTATCAAGCCGAAAAGTGAGGTTTGGCTTGGAGGGGGCTGAGGGAGCGGGAGAGGGGTTACCTGATAGTGATCACCAAGTGAGTTAAAGAAGACTATCACAATAGAGGTGATTCTGTACAATTTTGGGCGACGGTTTTCCACTGAATAGAAAGGAGTAAGGAGTATAAATATGCAAATGAATCTTAATATTTCGAATTTAAATGCCCCGAATCTCAATATGAATCTCAATAATAGTTTTTTGAGAAACTCAGAAGGGTCTAATAAGTTTATTCGATTTGCGCTCTCACCTATAGAGATTCAAGTGGGTGCTCTATTGTCCACTGCTTCTGTTCCGCTCATAGCAGCGACTGGAACGGTTAGCTGCTTATCAGCAAGCGTTCTCCAGGTGTTGGATGGTCCGAGCCAATCGCTCTCGAGTGCGATTGGAAATGATTCTGGAAAAAATCCAGTGCTCTTTCCATCTACCGTATCATCTCAACTGGGCGCTTGCGTGGGTATCTCAGCGGGCTATGGGACCCTGCTCGGTTTAGAGGCTGGTTTAAATGGATCGAAACTCGGTCTATATATGATTGAGGATGGTATGAATGCGATGACGTGTGGTGTGTACCAAGAGTACTCTGGAAGGGGATAAGAACGTTCATGATTACCCGATAGTGACCATAAATTGGGTTTAATAGCACTATCACAATAGAGGTTATTCTGTAGAATTGTAGATGACGGCCAATTGTCTAATAGTGTCTAATAGAAAGGAGAGAG
>JAYPBG010000285.1:1924-3763 GCA_038124075.1 Gammaproteobacteria bacterium | reverse complement strand
ACTGCTTACGATGGGTGGCTCATCCGTAATGGGTGCTACGACGATGGGTATGTCATTGAGAAGCAGCCAGGATTCGTTGATCAATAGGGATTATCAATTAGGCAACAATAAAAGGCACTCGCTCATTAAGCCGTTAGGCATGGCATATGACTGCACAAGAGGAGTAGCGGCACTGGGCGCCCCTGGAGTGGCTGTGGGTGCTGTTGTGGTTGCGATTGGGGTCGAGGATGTGAGAGGCATTTCATCTTGCGGGCTCGAATTAAGGGGATTAAATAAACAGTGATATTAAAGCCCGTCATATTAAGGTGGGCTCATCTTAACGAAATATATCAAAAGTAGAAATAGAGTAGAAATAGAGTAGAAATAGAGTAGAAATAGAGTAGAAATAGAGTGTTATGCGAGTTACAAATGAAGGCTATATTTCAAATCTTTATAGCCGAATTTACAACCAAGGTCAGCTGGACCCTCAGGCTGCAAAGCGTCTCTTAAGTGAGATTGGTGAGCGTCAAGACAGAGACAGTGACTGCTGCCCTATCTGTTTGGAGTACTCCACCGATATGATCACTCCGTTTGAGTGTCAACATCCTCTGAATAGGGCATGTGTGATTAAGCTTCAAAATAGGGGAAACCTTAGGTTTGTTTGCCCTCTGTGTAGAAATGCGGAGCGAACAGAGCCGATGAGCTTAGCCGATCACCCCACTGTTCCTGTGTCGTCCAGTGAATATCGAGACAACCGTGAGCTCTTTAAGCAGCTACTTATAAATCTGCTTAATGCTGAGGAGGGTGAGGAGGGAGAGGGTGGAGATGATGTAAAGGCGCTTTCAGCACGAGTGGCGCTGATCTCAGGAAGAGTGCATCATGAAATGGAGCGTGTTGATCGTATCAGAAGCGATGATGTTCAATCTCTGCGTGAGGAGCTGAATAATCTTGCGTGTTCGGTTCGCCAGCTTACAGAAAAAATAGACCGCCTGGGGCAAACCTCCTTATCGAAGCAGGTGCGAGATGCTGCTCGAGCGCTACTGGGGCTGCTCTCTACGATGGCAGATTATCTGTCACGATTGGTAAATCTCAGCCCAGTGCTTAAGGTATCGGTGATGTTTTTAGCGGTCTGTTACGTTATTTTAGCGATCAAGCGCTCCGCAGAGTGGTTAATGTTAATGAATAAAACAGTGTCGGCGATGTAGCTAAGTCGGTAGGAAGACCTATTTATTGCCGCTTTATTGGCGCTTCATTGCCGCTTCATTGCCGCTTCATTGCCGCTTCATATAGATGACTCGACCGATTCCAGCATTAAAAAATCTCATGACCGCTTCTCCTGTATCGTCAGTTTCGAGTTCTCGGGTGACATCAGGCAGTGTTACCCCTAAGCTCACAGGCATGACGGGTGTTAAAATCAAGCCATCGTCGCTAAACAGGCCTGTCGCGAGCGTAGGAAGGCCCAGCACATTAACATCGTTGACACCGTTGTAGAGGGTGCCGTCCGCTTTATAGATATCATGAATCAAACCAGAGGAGAGCACGATGATGCGGTTACCGCACTGTTCAATACGCTCGCTGTAAGGGTTGGCGTCGGCACTGATCAGGACCCCCTCTATCATCACATCAGTTTCCATCCAGTCGCCTGATAAATTGACAGCCTCATCGGCTAATGCGTCCGTACAGTCAGCCAATAAGGGCGCGGGGTAGGTTACTCCATACCCAAACGGAGAGATCGGTGTGTTAAGGCGAGGGATATCGCTCGCGGTTCCGCTGTAGCGGAATGAGGCATCAAAGTTGGCTCGAGACAACAGGTAGTCCGTTGGGTTGTTGCCATAGCCAGGGAAGTTAAAATAGCTATTG
>JAYPBG010000285.1:0-1914 GCA_038124075.1 Gammaproteobacteria bacterium | reverse complement strand
CGTGCTCCGGTGGGAAAGGTGTCCCCATCCAGTGAGCCGCTGGACCAAGAGGCGTCCATGTTGAACTGGCTAATAAACCCACCCAGAGAGCCGTTGTTGACAACAACCAACTGATCATCGTTAATCTCAATCCCGTCGGGCTCAACCAGATAGGCTTGCGGCAGATCGACTTCGGTCAGGGTGGGGGTGCTCTCCATAGAGATCTTATATATTGCACTGTTAGCAAAGTGTCCTACGATTAAATAGCCGTCTGGGTGGTAATCGATGCCATTAAAACCTGTTTCCGTCGCGGGGTCAGTAGGGGTATAGGTGCTGTCTTGAAAATAGATGGAGGCGCTCCCGTTCATATCCACTTTATAGATGATGCCTTGGTCTGAGTTGGTCACATAGGCATTACCCAGCGTATCCACCGTCACATCATTGGCAAAAGAGAGTCCGCCATTCAGTGCGGCTAAATCAATGGTGTGAAGCAGCTCCAATGTTATTAGATCAAAGATATAGAGATAACCGAGCAGCGGATCAGACAAATTGGAGCTGACGACATGGAGCCGTTCGTTGCTTTGGTCCACCTTTATTCCGAAGGTGCCATTGCCACCAAAGGTTGTCGGTGGGATTAAAGCGCTGTAATTGCCAGAGCCATCTACGAGACCTACCGTACCTGTCGAAGCAGAAGAGACGATAAAAGCGCTGCGTAATGAGTCATAGTCCAGCCCTTCAGGTAAGGCTGGAGCTGAAGCGTTGTATTCGATGGCGTCAGGCAGTGTTCTCTCAGTGCTGTCGTCGTCATCATTGCACCCCAGTAGGGTTAAAGGAGCAGACAGTGTGAGCAGTATTGCGCTTGCTTTTTTCAGAGAAGAGGATGAGGGCTTTAGATTTAGTCGCTTTCTGGGTGTGCTTTGCATCATCGTAACTATTCCATATAGCATCTAAGTAATCTGTAGATTTTTGATAAAGTCTGCATGCGGTCAAGATAAGAGACCACTCTAGTTTGGTAGTGGCGTTTTTGTCAATGTTTTCTGTTGCAGAGTCAAGTGTCCCTTTTTTGATTTTTAGTTTTTTGTCTATCTATGTATTAGATTTTTTTGGGTTCCGATGCGTGAGCGCTAAGCTATCTAATTATATGTAATTAATCAATTAAATTAATAGGTTACCTAATCATTTCCTCTCGTTTTATCGAACTTTTTGCATTTTTGTTGTATACACATTATGTGTTTCAGTTCTTTTTCTGAAAATTCGTGTTCAATGTCGAATATTTGTCTATATCTATGCTAGACATTTTTATTCAGGCATGCTTATATTAATAAATCGCAGTTGCTAAAAGTTTGCGTGGCACGACCTCAGAGGTTATAGAGCCCCAGTCTTCCTCTAAATGAGCTTTCAATGAGTGTTAAGTATTTGAAATATCATAAGTGCAGCAGAAGGGGGGGGCACCTGTCTCAAAAGGCTCTGTACGAAGATATGATTGGGTTGGCTTCAACGACATAAGCCTGGAAGATTGAATGTTAATCATTTTTGCAGTGAGAGTATATTATGATTGTATATAAAGCACCTATAGAAGAGATCACATTTATATTGGATAGTGTATTAAATATTGATGAACAGTATCAAAATATCTCTATTTACTCTGATTTTTCTGAAGACCTTCGTTCAGCCATTTTAAGTGGTGCCGCTAAACTGGCAGAAACCGTTTTCTTGCCTGTTAATGCTAAAGGCGATATTGAAGGCTGTCGGTTTCTTCCTGACAGTCACCAGGTTGATCTACCTGAGGGGTATAAGCAGGCCTACCTGCAGTTTTGTGCTGAAGGATGGAGCAGTTTATCCGCGTCTATTGATTATGGTGGACAAGGTGCTCCTTTTATTCTCAAAACCTGTCTCGATGAAATGTTTGCCTCAAGCAATATATCACTCAGCATG
>JAYPBG010000284.1:0-5077 GCA_038124075.1 Gammaproteobacteria bacterium | reverse complement strand
ACTCCACCTTGAGCCTGCTTATCTGCATACGCAGAGCGCTCCAGAAGGTCATTGCGGATGATCACCAATGTGATGCCAGCCGGTCCAATGTTTTTCTGCGCTCCAGCATAAATCAATCCAAAGCGGCTGACATCGATTGGCCGAGACAAGATCGTCGAGGACATATCAGCAACCAGAGGCTGCGTGTGCGGCAGATTAAGCGAGGGGGTTTCAAGGTACTCAACACCATGAATGGTCTCATTGGGCGTATAGTGGAGGTAAGCGCTGTTGGGGCGCACCGTCCAATCTGAAGCCGCTGGCGCAGAGGTAAAGCGACTGGCTTCACTGCTGCCGGCCACATGAATGTCACCAAATCGCTGAGCCTCTTTAATCGCTTTTTTCGACCAGCTTCCCGTGCAGACATAGTCCGCACAGCCGCTTTCGCCCAAGAGATTCAGGGGAATCATTGAAAACTGTAAAGATGCCCCACCCTGCAAAAAAAGCACAGAATAATGTTCAGGGATCGACAGCAGTCGACGCAGGTCACGTTCGGCCTGCTCAGCAATATCTACAAACTGCTCACTTCGATGGCTCATCTCCATAACAGATAGGCCTTGGCCTTGATAGCTCAGCATCTCACTTTGCGCTTGACGCAATACGGCCTCAGGCAAAGCTGCAGGACCGGCACAAAAATTATAGGCGCGACTCATATTGATTACTCTGCCTCGTTATTGTCTGCGCCATCCTCCTTCGGCGCCTCTATCTGTTCAGCATCCTCTACCTCTTGACCCTCTTCATCTTGATCAACATCTTCGATGCGGCCTATCCCTACCAGGTGTTCGCTCTCTCCTAAACGAATCAGAGTAACACCTTGGGTATTACGTCCTGTGCGCGATACCTCTGAAACACGTGTACGCACCAAAGTTCCCTGGTCACTGATCAAGAAAATCTCATCTTGCTCATCGGCCTGTACCGCACCGATCAACTCACCATTGCGCTCATTTGTAATCATGGCAATCACACCTTGGCCGCCGCGCCCCTGTACAGAGAACTCGTCGATATAGGTGCGCTTACCATAGCCGTTATAGCTGGCGGTAAGGATTTGCCCCCCTTTATGGCCTACAATCAATGAAATGACTTTATGCCCTTCCCCTAGCTTAATGCCCCTGACACCTCGCGCCGTACGGCCCATAGGGCGTACATCGTTCTCATTGAAGTGGATGGCTTTGCCTTCACTGGAGACCAACATAATAGTGTCACGGCCATTGGTAACGGTGGTGCCCACCAGTCGATCATCATCATTCAACTCTAACGCAATCAGGCCTGCGGTTCTTGGGCGAGAGAACTGATCTATGGGTACTTTTTTAACCGTTCCACCGGCTGTCGCCATAAAGATAAATGCAGCCTCGTCATCATTGCGCAGCGGCAATATTGAGGTCACCTTTTCATCTTCATCCAAAGGCAACAAATTAACAATGGGCCGGCCTTTTGCGGCTCGGCTCGCCTGCGGCACCTGAAACACTCGAAGCCAATAGACTTTACCTTTATTGGTGAAGCTCAAAATGGTGTCATGAGAGCTAACAACCAACAGGTGTTCAATATAGTCCTCCTCATTCATAGAGGCGGCACTGACACCACGACCTCCACGCTTCTGAGCCCTATAGGCTGTGATCGGCTGAGTCTTCGCATACCCTCTATGCGATATCGTGAGCACGACTTGCTCTTCTGTGATCAGATCCTCTTCTGTTAAGTCTTGACGAGAGCTGATGATCTCACTGCGCCGCTCATCACCGTACTCACTGCGGATCAGCTCAAGCTCCTCTCGAATCACCGTCATCAATCGTTCTGGACTGGCTAAAATAGCCCCTAACGAGCGAATATCATCCAGCTTACTTTGATACTCATGGATCAACTTCTCATGCTCAAGACCTGTCAGCTTTTGCAAACGTAAATCGAGGATGGCTTGAGCCTGCTCAACCGACAGATAGTACTGCCCATCATCTCTTAGGCCAAACTCGGAGGGCAGGTCATCTGGACGACAAAGATCACTGCCGCCGGCCTTTTCCAACATCTGCAAGACATCACCAGGCGCCCACCCGCGAGAGAGCAAAGCCTCACGAGCTTCAGCGGTATTGGTCGACGCTTTGATCGCTGCAATGACCGGATCGATATTAGCAAGTGCAACCGCCAACCCTTCTAAAATATGCCCTCGCTCACGCGCTTTGCGAAGCAAATAGACGGTCCTACGTGTAACCACCTCACGACGATGGCGTATAAAACACTCTAACACCTCTTTGAGGTTCAGCGTACGTGGCTGACCATCAACCAAAGCCACCATATTAATGCCGAAGACACTTTCCAGCTGTGTTTGGGCATAGAGATTATTGAGCACAACCTCACCGTTTTCTCCACGACGCAGCTCGATGACAATACGCATGCCGTCTTTATCAGACTCATCACGCAGCTCACTGATGCCCTCAATCTTCTTCTCCTTGACCAGCTCAGCTATTTTTTCAATTAACCGCGCCTTATTCACTTGGTAGGGGATTTCGGTGACGATGATGGTATCTTTGTTGCTTTTCTCATCCGATTCGACTTCAGCGCGTGCGCGCATATAAACACGCCCACGCCCAGTACGGTACGCTTGAACAATACCTGCTCGGCCATTAATGATCGCAGCCGTTGGGAAGTCTGGGCCCTTGATATGCTCCATAAGACCATCAATACCAATCTCTGAATCATCTATCAACGCCAAACAACCATCGACCACCTCTTTCAGATTATGCGGTGGAATATTGGTCGCCATACCGACGGCTATACCTGAAGAGCCATTCACCAGCAGCGCAGGCACCTTTGTAGGCAATACACTGGGCATCTGCTCCGAACCGTCATAATTGGGTACAAAGTCAACCGTTTCTTTATCAAGGTCGGCCAGCATCTCATGCGCCAGCTTCGTCATTCTTACTTCGGTATAACGCATAGCCGCAGCGTTATCACCGTCGACAGAGCCAAAGTTACCTTGCCCATCCACCAGCAAATAACGCAGCGAGAAAGGTTGGGCCATTCGAACGATCGTATCATATACAGCGCTGTCACCGTGCGGATGGTACTTACCAATCACATCACCAACAACACGGGCTGATTTCTTATAGGGCTTATTCCAGTCGTTGCCCAACTCATTCATGGCGAAGAGAACACGGCGATGCACGGGCTTTAAACCGTCTCGCACATCAGGCAGCGCTCTTCCAACAATCACGCTCATTGCGTAATCAAGGTAGGACTGTTTAAGCTCGTCTTCGATGTTTACAGGGAGGATTTCTTTGGCAATATCTACCATGGGTTCCTACTTAACTATGACTATTGGTAATAGTGTGAATATCATTAGATCCCCTCATGACACAGAGGGCGCCGCGGGTAAAATCCTAGCATAAATTGGGGAGTTAGACCCGTATTTTTACTCACCACCTCTCATCACACCAAAAGATAGCCTCCATCCACATTAATAGCGGCACCGGTCGTATACGAGGCCGCATCCGAGACAAGATAGAGCACCGTACCCGCCATCTCATCTGGCTGAGCGACACGCCCCATAGGTATGTGCGGCATGATATGTTCACGAATCGATGGTGTATTGATCAAAGCTGATGAGAACTGCGTATCCGTCATACCCGGCAATAGCGCATTGACTCGAATCTTCAGTGAAGCCGTCTCTTTAGCAAATGCCTTGGTCAAACTGATCACCGCCGCTTTCGTGATGGAGTAAATACCCTGAAATTGGCCCGGTACAACACCATTGATCGAAGCAACGTTCACAATGGCCCCACCTTCCCCTTTAGACATCAGCTTCACTGCACGCTGCGACGTCAAGAAGTAGCCACGCAGATTCACATCCATCGTTTTTTGCAGTGCAGAGAGCTCCGTATCCCAAATAGGGCCAAAGTAAGGATTGGTTGCCGCATTATTGATAAGAATATCAAGGCGGCCATACTTCTCTTCAACAGCACGAAACAACGCGTCTATTTGCTCAACCTCGCCCGTATGACAGGCGATCGCCTCCGCCTTTCCTCCGGCATCGATGATCGACTGAGCCACCGCGTCACACCCAGCACGCTTACGACTTGAGATAATCACCTGCGCACCGTGCGCGGCCAGCAGCCTCGCAATGCTTTCACCAATGCCACGACTGGCCCCAGTCACAACAGCCACCTTACCACTTAAATTGAACGCTTGATCCATCTTTAACCTCAATCTCTTTTCTGTGCCTATCGGCGCTTCAAGCCCTACCAAAACTCATCGCTCGATTGATCACACGGCGCATTCACGGCCGGTTTATCAACCTGTTTATACCAGCAGCCTGTCCCTGTATGACTCAAGGCTTGTGCACCATCACCTTGTTGCATCTTTTTTCTATCCGGGTAGGCCACAATCCAGTAGCCAAACCCCTGGTCTAGAATAGCGACATCGATATGATAAAACTCGTTGCGCTTATCCCACTCCGCCACTGCATCACCAAAATCAACGGGCAACTGCCCCGTTGCACTGCGAATCGAAAGCTCCGACAAGTGTGATGCAAATTCGGTTAACAGTACGCGCACCTCAACACGATGCGCACGCACCATGGAGAACCGATACGAAGGTAATGCAATGAGCGCGAGCAAAGAGACGATGATCAACGCAATCATCAACTCCACCAACGTGACACCCCTGATCTGCCTTAACCACCGCGTTCGATTTGACACCATCATTGCCCTACCCTCTTTCCTTCAACGCACTCTGAGCCAACCCTTCGTTCTGACCGTTTTTTCTTCAAGATCGATGTCAAGCGCTTTACCTTTGCCCACGTCAAACATCGCCGTTCCGGCCAATAACCTTATCGTATCATCACCGAATAGCAACTGAATTTCACCCACAATGCCAGAAGAGACCGCATCCAGAAAACGCCCGGCGGGATCAACCTTCTCTTTAGGTCTGTTTATAAACGCCAAAGAGGCTGAGCCGGTCAACCCATCAACAATATAGAGGCGTGATCGCCCAATACCGGCTGAGCACGCCTTAGCGCCTTCACTCATCTCGGATGGAATATAGGTGGTAAAAAAGA
>JAYPBG010000283.1:1299-5089 GCA_038124075.1 Gammaproteobacteria bacterium | reverse complement strand
TGGCCGTGGATATCGTCAGGTGAACAGCTCATCAGTAGGCGCCTCAAATATATACCTCCAATACAGGCCTCCAATATAGGCCGAAAAAAGACTTAGAATAGGCCTAAAGCCTTTCTAAGTCTGTCCAAAAATCAAAAAAGCGCCTTTGAGACGCTTTAAAAGATCAAGATTTACCCGTTCAACCCCTAGCTTCCTCCGCTTAATAGACGCACGTTGCCCCCTAGGGCTGCCACATTATTACTGATCGTCTTTTCCGCAGCAAATCGGGTTACATAGTTAGGTCCCCCGGCCTTCGGCCCTGTGCCAGAGAGCCCTAATCCACCAAAGGGCTGACTGCCTACCGTCGACCCAATCATCTCTCTGTTAATATAGACATTGCCTGCCCGAACGCGTCTAGCCAGATCATAGGCCCGAGACTCAATTCGGCTGTGTATGCCCAAGGTCAAGCCATAATGCGCCGCGTTGATCTGAGCAACAACATCGTCCCAACCATCCCAAGAAAAACGCACCACATGCAAAATCGGTCCAAATACCTCCCGTGTCAGAAGGCTCATGCTCTCTATTTCAACCAACGTGGGCGCAACAAAATAGCCCTGCTCTGCAACATCAGGGTCCAGCGGCGCTGTTGCCACAACATTCCCAACATCCGCAATATACTCTAAATGGGACTCCAGTACCGTTCGGGCATTTTCGCTGATGACAGGCCCCACATCCACTTCTGGATCAAGAGGGTTACCCACCTTAAGCGTTGCCATGCGGCCCGATAAAAGCGCCATAATCCGTGGAGCAATCTCCTCCTGCAAAAACAGAACACGCAGTGCTGAGCAGCGCTGTCCCGCACTGTCAAAGGCGGATTTCATAATATCTTGAACCACCTGTTCAGGCAGCGCTGTACTGTCCACAACCATCGCATTTTGACCACCCGTCTCCATAATCGTGGTCGCAATACCGCTCTTTCGCTGCGCCAACTGGATATTAATATTTCGCGCTGCATCCAGTGATCCCGTAAACGCGACACCGCTGACACGTGCATCACTGAGCAAATTGGTTGCAAAAATTCGGGCAGGACAGGTTAAAAGATGAAAAGCATCGCACGGGATCTCAGCTTCATAGATTAACTCAGAGACTTTACCCGCAATCAACTCCACATCCGTTGCAGGCTTTGCAACCACACAGTTACCCGCACCCAAAGCCGCACAGACCTGCCCTAGAAATATGGCCAGCGGAAAATTCCATGGGCTGATGCAGAGAAACACACCACGCCCCTCTAAAAACAGAGCATTATCCTCACCCGTGGGACCCGGCAGTACCTTTGGCATCACACACTTATCACGCACTTCTGCAGCGTAGTATCGGCAGAAATCAACCGCCTCACGTACCTCGTTATGAGCATTCCAAAGCGTTTTTCCCACCTCCGTCATCAACAGGGCCATCAAGTGAGCCCGGTGCTCCTCTATAAGCTCAGCCAAGCGCTCTAATCGCTCTGCCCGATGAATGGGACTGGTTGCGCTCCAGGCAGGGAAATAGTGATGGGCCCGCTCCAGGGCCAACTGGCAATCTTGCGACGACATTAAGTTGCGACTGCCCAGTATATGGCTACGATTTGCAGGGTTTCTAATGGATTGATCCTGATCTTTCCCTGCATAATGTCGATCCAAATAGGGCTGCATCGCCTCATACAGTTCGGCAATCGTATTCGCACTGTTCAAATTCAAGCCACTGGAATTCAATCGCTTTGGCAGATAAATGTCTGTGGGCAGGGGAATGACCGCCTCTTTACCCGAACTGCCCTCCATCGCCAAAACCGCAGGCTCTTCAATCAACGCATCAAGCGACTGCTCTTTATTATTCAGCGCTCGCACAAATGATCTGTTTGTACCGTTTTCCAATAAACGACGCACCAAGTAAGGCAGCAACTCTTTATGACGCCCTACAGGTGCATACACTCGACACTCCGCCTGAGGATAGAGTGAAAGATACTCGCTATAAACCGCCTCTCCCATGCCGTGCAAGCGCTGAAACTCAAAATGGTTATTTTTAGTCGCCTGAGCATAGACATGTATCGAGGCCATGGTATGCGCATTATGCGTACCAAACTGCCCGTAAAATAGATCCGGGTGTTTTAATAAAAACTGCGCACAGGTTAAATAGGAGATATCGGTATGATTTTTTCGAGTAAACACAGGGTAGTTGTTGATCCCCTCCTGTTGAGCCTTCTTAATTTCATAATCCCAATAGGCCCCTTTCACCAAGCGAACAGGCATAGCGCGCTGATATTTTAAGGCCAGCGATTTTAACCACAACAGCGTCGCATGAGCTCTTTTCTGATACGCTTGAACAGCCAAGCCAAAATGAGGCCATGACTTGAGTGCCTTTTCACCGTAAATATCGCCAAAGAGCTCCAACATCAACTCTAAACGGTGGCTCTCTTCAGCATCTAGGGTAATAGGAACGTCAACGTCACGTGCCAAAGAGACCAGCTCAAAGAGGCGACTACGCAGGGCATGCCTATCGGCCCTCTTTAAGGGCTCACACCGACAATTGAGCGCTGAAAGCTTAATCGAAATGCCGGCTCTCTTCTCAATGGGCTCATCTTCTAAAAGAGGTGATTGGTTACCGAGATACTCTATCGCCTCTCGATACGCAACAAAGTAACGCTCCGCATCATCAGGCGTCATAGCCGCCTCGCCCAACATATCAAACGAGTAGAGGTAACGCGTTGAGTGCTGGGTTGCCTTATAGGCTTGCTCAATACTCTGGCCCGATACAAACTGTTCACTGATCAGATTAATAGCCTGCTGTACCGCCTTCAACACCAACGGCGCGCCTAAGCGGTGCATCATCTGCTTTAAAGTGCCGTCACTCTCTTCCGGGGTCGCATTGAACATTTTACCGGTAAACAGCAATCCCCATGTGGATGCATTCACCCAGAAAGAGCGGCTCTGACCAAGATGCTCTTGCCAATGGCCATCTTTTAATTTGTCTTGAATAAACATCTGAGCCGTATCAACATCCGGCACTCGAATCAACGCCTCTGCAAGACACATCAACGAAATGCCTTCGTCCGTATCTAAGCTGAACTCCTTCATAAACGAGTCAACGCTGACCCCTTGCCCTCTATTTTTTCGTGCCGCAGCAACCAGCTGGGAAGCTATGCCTCGGATAGCCTCTCTCTGCGCCTCTGTCGGCGTCGCATCGCGTATAAGCATGCGCACGCACCGCCCCTCATCGGCCAAATAGTAGTTATATAATGAGTTACTGAGCGGCCGATCTTCCAAAAAGGGTTTAATGTGATGTTGCCATTGATCCATATTCATCCAACCTACCTAATACAGTTCCGTTCAGTCCAGTCCATTGCTCACAACGCCATTAAAGTAACGCTATTATGACAAGGAATTTTAAAAGGTTCACGTTAAGGGGCAAAGAAAAGAGGAAATAGCACCATCGGCCATCATTTTATCTGTCATCGTGTTCTGAGACCGTTATCGACCATCGCTCAGTATGCATAATTTGTCTATGATTAAAAGAGAAACAGACAACAGTCATACAACAACCATAAACTGTGGATGCACCCTGATTCATGCCTTTCAAAACTGAACCCAGCATCATCATTGACCTAAGATGGACCGTCGATGAGCTGATAAAAGATGGCCGTTTAGCCCCCAGCGATGGGAATCTGGTTACCTGCGCCACTCGCACAAAAGAGCAACTGCACTGGCACCCACTTCAAGTGGTAGCGCATCAACATCTCGGTGATCTGCAAGAGCCAGGCAAAGAGCTTAATCTGCAA
>JAYPBG010000283.1:0-1289 GCA_038124075.1 Gammaproteobacteria bacterium | reverse complement strand
CCGATCTTTCATATCGACCCACTGAAAATGGACGTCTCCACCGTTACGAGCGTCATGTCCTACAAGTTTGCTGAACGCCACCATATTTTAGCCGTCAACGAAACACAAGATGAGGTGGTCATTGCGACGGCGCAACCTTTCTACTCTGACTGGGCATCAGGATTATCCCAGGTTGTACGAGATAAGATTTTTACCCGTGTCATTGCCAACCCCGAAGATATCCATAAATATCGAATTGAGATGTACAATCTGGCCAAATCGGTCAGCGGTGCTGCAGGCAGAAATGGTGGACACACCGGCACCGTCACCAACTTTGAACAGCTCCTGGAACTCAAAGATCTAAAAAATGCCGACGCCAACGATCAGCATATCGTCAATATTGTTGACTGGTTGCTGCAGTATTCCTTTGATCAGAGGGCAAGTGATATCCATATGGAGCCACGCCGCGACGTGGGCAATGTACGCTTTCGCATCGATGGGGTCCTGCATGATGTCTATGAAATGCCCGCAACCGTCTTGGCTGCCGTAACGAGCCGAATCAAAATTTTGGGCCGCATGAACGTAGCCGAGAAAAGGCGCCCCCAAGATGGTCGCCTCAAAACCAAAATGCCCAATGGCCGCGAAGTGGAGCTGCGTATTGCCACACTCCCAACGGCCTTTGGTGAGAAAATGGTAATGCGTATTTTCGATCCAGATGTTTTAGTCCGCACTTACCAAGAGCTGGGCTTTAGCAAGGAAGATTACAATCGCTGGCAATCCATAGTCTCCCAACCTAATGGCATTGTACTGGTTACCGGCCCCACAGGCTCAGGAAAAACAACCACCCTCTATTCGACACTTAAACAGCTGGCCACCCCTGAAGTCAATGTCTGCACACTTGAAGACCCCATTGAGATGATTGAGCCGTCTTTCAATCAAGTGCAAATTCAACGCGGTATTGACCTCACCTTTGCAGAAGGGATTCGCGCCCTGCTCCGCCAAGACCCGGATATCATTATGGTCGGCGAGATACGCGACCTTGAAACCGCAGAAATGGCAATACAAGCGGCCCTTACAGGGCACCTTGTGATCTCTACACTGCATACCAACGACGCCCCCTCAGCGGTAACACGTTTACTGGATCTGGGCGTTCCACACTACCTAATCAGCTCAACAGTGCTCGGCATTATGGCTCAACGCTTAGTTCGGACCCTCTGCCCCCACTGTAAAAAGAGCGATGAGATCAGCGATCACCACTGGGAGCTCGTTACAGCCCCCTGGAAAGCAGCCAAACCCACTAAAATCGCCCG
>JAYPBG010000282.1:0-5146 GCA_038124075.1 Gammaproteobacteria bacterium | reverse complement strand
CTACTCCCCTTACTTCGAAATCATCAAATACCCTTTTGTTGACTTTAACCTAAGCTCAGAATATCGGCTTCTTCCTTGGAGAGGCAATGGCGCGCTGAGTGGCGAAGAAGCTGAGCTCTACCTGGCTCAGGCAGATCATTTTACAGACACCCCTGGAGAGCTCGACCCCAGCCCATTCGGGCAAGACCAAACCACAAAGGGGTCACCTGCAACCGAGGGCAAACATGACGACCCCACAACACTCAAGACGCCAGAGGGACAGGGAACCGATTCGAACAAACCGAAGAACAGCGAAGCAGGGGAAAAAGAGAGGGAAAAAGAGAGGGAAGAAGAGAGGGAAGAAGAGAGGGAAGACAGGACGTCCTCACAGACACCAGAAGCGAACAGCACACGCAGAATCACAGACTTATTTAAACGCAATCCAAGCGATTAACGCTACACGGCACCCTCTCTCACGCTCCCTACTCACTCCCTACGTGTTATAGAACATTGTTATAAAACATTATAAATAACGCCAAGGATCTAACGCTCTGTGGATCTCCGCCTGTAATCTCCGAAAAGGATTATCACCACGGTTATTGTTGTTGTCGTTGTTATCGTTGTTGTTGTTGTCGTCATCACCCAATGTCTTACCTATATGACGCTCTATCAACTCCGTAAGCTCATGCCCCTCTATCGTCTCATGAAGTATCAACTCGTTTGCAATTTCATGCAGCAGATCAATATGGGTCTCTAGAAGGTTGCGCGCTGAACGGTATGCATCTTTCACTAACCGTTCGACACTCTCATCAATCTTCTTGGCTGTCTCTTCAGAATAACTGGGGATAAACATCGACTCCGTTATGGTATCCAAGTTCATAGGCGTACCGCCGCCCATACCAAAGCTTTTCACCATCTGCCTTGCAATCGAGGTAACCTTCTGAAGGTCATTTGAAGCCCCCGTTGTCACCCCCTCAGGCCCAAACAGCATCTCCTCCGCAATGCGTCCACCCAAAGCAACCGCAATCTGATTTTTCAGATAACCAAACGTATAGAGCCCGGAGTCTAGAACACTTTCCGGTGGCGCAAACCAAGTCAACCCCGCAGCACCCCCACGAGGCACAATAGAGACCTTCTGAACAGTATCAAACTCCGGCAGCATCGCTCCTACTAAAGCGTGCCCAGCCTCATGATACGCCACCAAACGTTTACGCTCCTCGCTCATATAGCTGTTAATCTTTGCAGGACCTACTAAAATACGCTCAATGGACTCTTCAACATCATCTTGACCAATTGTACTGCGCCCATCACGTGCAGATAAAATAGCGGCCTCATTGAGAAGGTTGGCCAAATCTGCACCAGAAAACCCCGGTGTTCGCCGAGCGATTATTTCAAAATCTACACCCTCTTCAAACGACTTATTTCGCGCATGCACCTTTAAGATTTCAATACGCCCTGCTCGATCGGGTAAACCAACAACAACATGCCGATCAAACCGGCCAGGGCGCAACAGCGCATCATCCAACACATCAATACGGTTTGAAGCGCCCATAACAACAACACCCGAATCCGTACCAAAACCATCCATTTCCGTCAACAACTGGTTCAAAGTCTGAGCACGTTCATCACTGCCACCGTCCATGGATGCACCCCGCTGCTTACCCACGGCGTCAATTTCATCGATGAAAATAATACATGGACTGTTCTTCTTTGCTTTATCAAACAGATCTCGCACACGCGCCGCACCTTGCCCTACAAACATCTCAACAAACTGTGACCCCGTCGCGGAGTAAAACGGCACCTTCGCCTCACCCGCAACCGCTTTTGCTAGAAGCGTTTTACCTGTTCCGGGAGGCCCAGCCAGCATCACCCCTTTCGGCAACTTAGCCCCTATATCCGTAAACCGTTTAGGCTCTTGCAAAAAAGAGACAATTTCCATCAACTCCATTTTTGCCTCATCCACACCCGCCACATCATTAAACGTGACATCCGGCGGCAACTGCACTTTTCTTGCTGGATTCATAAAGTTGTTTGCTTTAAAAAACTCTTCGAAGGCACAACGCTTTTCGGACAGAGCCGTCGGGCAAGAACGACCCAGTGCACCAACATGCCCCAAAGCCATAGAATCATCAACACGACCCAAAGGCGGCTGAACAGGCGCAGGGCCCACCTTTGTAAGGGGGGCGGTTTTTACATTGCGTGCACGCACCTGCGAGCCGACAAATGCAATCACAGATGGATTAAAAACGCTTAACGGTGCGGGCAATCCGGCATTCGAAAGCGCACTAGAATGTGTCATGGGTAATCCCTCATATGTGTGTCCACTCAAACATCCTTGGCGCTGGCGAGGGTGAGTGGAGCATGATTTTATATATCCAACTATTTTTTACCACCAAAACCTGACCAAATAGACGGCGGCCAAGGTAGCCTACAGAATAGCTGCACCGAATGTCAAGGGATTTTATGAGGGGGTTTTATGAGGAAAGTTTTATAAAGTTTTATAAGGACACCCATAAAAATGTTCTTAATTTTATGGGTGTCCTAAATAAAATATTGACCACCCTCAACAACCCCATTATCATCATCCCCCCTACGATCCTACAACCTACAACGTTCAGAGCAGTAAATAAGCAGTAAAATATGACCCGAGCCCGAAAAGAACTTATCGCCGTTGAATCCACCCCCTTCTATCACTGTATGGTGCGGTGCGTCCGTAGAGCATACCTCTGTGGCAACGACCCTCAAACGGGCAAAAACTACGACCACCGAAAACAGTGGACCGTCGAGCGCCTTCAACAACTCGCCTCCGTATTTGCGATCGATGTCTGCGCTTACGCCGTTATGTCCAACCATTATCATGTCGTTCTGCATATTAATGATCAAAAAGCGAAAGCATGGAGCGAAAAAGAGGTTGCAAAGCGATGGACCTCCATCTTCAAAGGCCCTGCCGCAGCGCAGGAATGGATCAACGACAACGCTCTGGATGACGCCGAAACAGCCACACTTGACGCCCTACTCCCCGTTTGGCGTCAGCGACTCACCGATATCAGCTGGTTCATGCGCTGTATGAATGAGACCATCGCCAGGCAAGCCAACAAAGAGGATGACTGTTCCGGCCGATTCTGGGAAGGTCGCTTTAAAAGCCAAGCGCTTCTGGATGAGACCGCTCTGCTTGCCTGCATGACCTATATTGACCTTAACCCTATTCGCGCCAATATTGCGAAAAACAGCGAATCATCAGACTTCACCTCCCTTCAGAGCAGGCTATTTAAGCATCTTGAATCGCTCAGCCATCGCTCTAAAAAAACCGATCACGTTAAAAATAAAATAAAAAATCGCCTAAACAAACAACATGCCGCACTGAACCAGAAAACTAAAAACACGAACCCTTTTCCAAACGCAGACCTACCCAAGGCACCCCTGTTAAACTTTGAAGGCTCAGCCCACGCCAATCTAGGACCTTGCATTCCGTTTTCATTTGAAGATTATCTTCAATTAGTTGAGGAGACAGGGCGGGTTATACGAAGCGATAAGAAAGGCTTCATCGATGAAAAAACCCCACCCCTTCTTGAGCGCCTGGGGATTCAGGCAGATCGATGGGCCACCTCCATCAAAAAATATGGCAGCATGTTTTCAGTTGTTTCCGGCAACAAAGCATCGATGGAGCACCATAAAAACGCTTCTGGTAAAAAGTGGGTGAAAGGAGGTTTACGAGCATTTTCATAGATACATGATCACGGCCCTACCCTGCCCCCCCCTTACTCCACATCTCCCCAAACAATAGGATAAATGAACACTCTTATCATAGAGTCTGTGCCATCCTAATCAGAATTTTGACTTAATTACATTTTTCACTCGCTATAGCTTTCACTTCTACGCAGGCTGAGGTGGTGGTGATGGTATTTTTATGTTTTTTTTTAAAATTTATGGATGTCCTCAATACACTTCTGGATGTCCTCAATACACTTTTATCAATACACTTCTCAATACACTTCTTTATAGGGCTCTTCTCCGCCTCGGTGAGGTAACAAAGTCAGCCTGATTAACATCTATCCCCTCTACTTCTAGTACTTCTAGTAAGGCATTCACTATCTCTGCATAATCATACCGCACCGCTAACGTCAATGCTGTTTCTCCATCAGAGTCAGCTTGATTGACATCTATCCCATCTACTCCTAGTAAGGCATTAACTATCTGTGCGTCACCACTCCGCCGCACCGCTTCCATCAATGCTGTTACCCCAAAATCGGTAGCCTGATTGACATCTATCCCACCTACTCCTAGTAAGGCATTCGCTATATCTGCATGACCATTCCCCGCCGCGAACATCAATGCTGTTTCTCCAAAAGTGTCAGCTTCATTGATATCTATCCCACCTACTCCTCGTAAGACATCAATCATTTGTAAGTTACCATCTCCATGCTGGGCAGCCTGATTGACATCTATCCCATCTACTCCTAGTAAGGCATGCACTATATCTGTATGGCCATTCTCCGCCGCTAACATCAATGCTGTTACTCCAAGCTGGGCAGCCTGATTAATATCTATCCCACCTACTTCTAGTAAGGCATTAATCATTTCTAAGTTACCATCTCGAGCAGCGGCGATGAATGCCGTTATACCTTTCTCTACATCATCAGCAGTTCCTAAGTAGACCCTTGCACCTCCATCATCCCCTGTATATATCACATTATTGCCTCTATCATGAGCATTAATGTTATTTAACATATTTAGTGGCAACCGACCGGCCGTTGCTCTCATTGTTGGATGCGCATGTAGCACTTGATTAATCGTAGGAATATCAATGATAGAAAGAATTTCAAACTGTACGTCTTCGGAAACAATTATTGGAAAACTATTTTCAGGTAGTCTCTGTAGATTGTTTGGAACTATGTTGTTATTTATATTCATTGCTAACACATCTCTTAAGTGGACCGCATAGCGCGATATATTATATTGAAATAGTTCCAAGAAAAACCTGATCATAAAACAATCAAACACCTCTTGTCAAATCGGAAGGATGGCTCCATTAATAATGGTAGTGGCCTCTGACGCCTCTTCCCGCTCTTTTACACCTAACCTGTTGAAATACATAGAATTAAAACAGGACATATGGCTCTTCTCCGCTTCTGTGAGGTAAAAAAGATGCAAAGACCCCTCTAACCTG
>JAYPBG010000281.1:0-5148 GCA_038124075.1 Gammaproteobacteria bacterium | reverse complement strand
AATTAAAAGTCTGTATCTCAGCGGGTGCCGTCAATTGACAGACGCGGGATTAGCGCACTTATCCGGTTTACAGAATCTGCAACAGTTGGATCTCAGCGGGTGCCATCAATTGACAGACGCGGGATTAGCGTACTTATCCGGTTTGCTGAATCTGCAACAGTTGCATATCAGCGCGAGCAGTCAATTGGCAGGCGCGGGATTCGCGCAATTACGTAATCAGTTTCCAGAATGCCTTATCATGATCAATTCTTAGTGAAAAGTAAGGGTATTAAGTCTAGGAATGAATTAGAATGAATTAGAATGAATTAGAAGAGAATGAATTAGGACACCCATAAATTTATAATCTATAAACCACGAAAAAAAACACGACAATGCATTAAATATTATTCATAAATATGAAGATATCAGGACTCTTTGGATCATTTTTTATCATGTGCACTCAATAATAAGCGATCAAAACACTCATAGTGCAACAAGCAGGTTTTATTATTTTACGTAGTCTTCAAAATGCGGGCACAACTCAAACATGCGCAACCAAATCCGTGCACCCAACACCTTTATGCCACCTTCTTTTGTTTTTCTTCGCGAACGCATCGATCTTTTCTCGACAA
The DNA here is from genome assembly GCA_038124075.1 of Gammaproteobacteria bacterium. Lineage (GTDB taxonomy): Bacteria > Pseudomonadota > Gammaproteobacteria > Pseudomonadales > JAYPBG01 > JAYPBG01. The sequence goes on along the minus strand of JAYPBG010000281.1, from coordinate 4,537 downwards.
CTTGCCGCTACCGTAAACATCGACCCATAGCGCTTGATGCTGTGCATCCATCTTTCTGAATCGATACCGAATCGTTCGATCAATGAGGGCATCTCGTCTGAAATAAACCCTTTTTTATCGTCTCTTATTGCACGCCCGCTCATTTCCACCAACTCAAAATAGTCAAGTTCTTCAAATGGAATGACGACATCAGACGTTTTATGGGCGCAACCATTGAAGGGCATAATGGGCGCGCGCGGAACATTGGATTGAGGCAAGGTGTTCTGTTGCTCTTCGGGCAGTGCGCGCTCTTGATCGCTCACTCTTTTTTTAATTTGATCCGCTTTGATTATCGCGCTTTTATTCGCTTTGTTTAACTGAGTATAGCGATGTAAGCGCGATTGAATCGACGTAAAATCTGACGTTTCAGGCAATTCAGCGACGCCCGCGCGAATAGGATTAAGATCGACATAGGTCATGCAGGCCAACAACGCAACCTCATCAAGCAGAGGCTGACTTTTAAAGCGCCCTTCCCAGAAACGCCCTTTGCACTCATCTTCTTCATTGGACTGCCGAGCTATGGTCTCATTCATACAGCGCATGAACCAGCTGATACTGGATAGACGCTTTCGCCATGTTGTCAGAAGAGCATCGACGATGCTTTGCTCTGCCTCATCAAGCGCATCATCCGCCAACCAAGCATCAACGGCTGGGTGCCCATTGAAAATCTGCTTCCAACGTTCCGCCACCTCTCTTTCGGACCAACGGTTTGCTTTCGGCTGATCAACGTGCAATACAACATGATAATGATTCGACATAACCGCATAAGCGCAAACATCTATTGAAAAGATAGAGGCCAACTGCTGCAACCTAACCACAACCCACTGCTTTCTATGATCATAATTTTTACCGCTGTAGGGATCATGTCCACACAGAAAGGCGCGGCGCACACAGCGCACTATACAGTGGTAATAAGGTGTCGTCTCTACAGAAATCAGCTCTTTCCGGGCGCGCGTCATTGGGCGTTTTATACTCCTACTGCTTAATGGAGAGAGGATATTAACGGTCACTTGGAGCTGTGTCAATAATTTATGGGTGTCCTAAACTAAGATCCTTGTAAGCCCACCCTAAACCACATAGAATACCCCCTCACCTGATTAATTTTAAACCAAAAACAGATGCAGACTGAATAACCAGGATCTTGCAGTATGCCTTATAATAACGCCCTACAGTCGACCACTTCAAAAGAGTCTCAATTAACACCCAGCCGTCTCAACCACAACAACCTCAACAACCGCAGCCCTATTCCTGGCTCTCACATTTTAGAACAGACAGAGTGCGCGCATGAATGCAGAGTACTGGTTAACCACTTCTATCAATACTACACCCATGATACAAACAGAGTTGAAAATAGAGTTGACCACCATACACTACAACACGATTTAGACCGCCTGATTCAAAACGTCAAGACCCTTCGCAATTTTTTAGATACAACCCCCACCAGCACCCCCAAACTGATCAATACGATTATCACTCACCTGGTACTCTTTGTTAACCGACATCTATACAGTCTACCTGTAACTGACAACGCCAAGCGTCAACTGCAAAAACAGGTTAAAGCGTTCATTGCTGAGGATAAAGCCATTCAAGGCAACGACCCCAATTTGGCTCAAGCATTTTCAAAAAACGATTGGATGGCTCATGACGAGCGCACTGCAGAACGCTACCTAGCACTGCTTACGAAGTTTTGCTATTCCCTCTTTGAAACCATGAAACAGCCCAACGAAAAAGGTGAAGAACGTACTCTACGCGCTTCGTTCATCGTAGCCTTTATCGACATGCTGGGCCTTTCAGAGGTGGTCAAACCACTGGATCTGCCGCCATCCACGCTCGACTCTGTTCAGGTTAATAAACACTTTGGCAGTCTAACCATTCGAAACAACTATATGATTCTTAAAATGTTCAAGGATGTCTATGAACACTACCCTGAACATCACCCTGAACAGCATTCCGAATGCTACCACGTCCCTGATATTAGAATCGATCAGCTTGATCGTTACATCACCCTGTGCGATCGCCTTGTCGATGTGAAACATTTTTTGATGAACTCAGGGCTGCGACCTCACGACGACGCCTATTCAACGGCCATGAATGAGATAAATACTATTTTTGGTGAGTTAGATGACGCGTATGCAACCATGACCTACTACATCGGCCCCATCAATGACATCTCAAATGCTATTTTTGACTATATGTACATTGCAGGCCAGCAAGGAGATAGCGTCGCACAGCATTTCATGAAAAAAGAGAATTTTGCGCTTGATAAAAAAGAGCCCTTCTACGCACTCGATACCCATTTCAAGCTACTCACATCACTGGGACAATCAATCACCGACTGGCAGCCTGCCGCCCCTACCCCCGAAACCAAACGCCTGCTCACACAACTTAAAAAAGATTGGGGCGCTCACCTTAACACACTCAACACCCTCTACGAAGATCACGAATACTTCCCAACATTTACGGAAGCTTTCTACTGGTACTATGCGCATAATGATCAACTCAATAAACTGTTACTCAATTTAAGCACTTTAGAGACACAGTTTAAAAATATTCAACAGTACCAAAGCAACGCTGTCTGTGACGATGATCTGATCGCCCTCTTCAATGATGCGCAGATCAGCCATAGCGGAAGCAACAAAAATAAACACAGAACGCATGCAACAAAGAAGAAAGAGAAAAAAGGGAAGAAGCGCTCTAAAACGCACAAAAAGCACGAAACCCAACAGGCAGATCAGAACAGGCACGCACCAGGAGAGACAAAAGAAGAGAAACGTGCCAAAGCGTGGAGATCGGCTGACATGCGCAGTGAGCGCTCACCGCTGCTGCATCAGATGGAGGTTGCGCCTGAATTGGATGAGTGGCTCGTCGTATCCAAAAAAGAGAAGCGACGCGGCATGCTGGAGAATGTCACACAACTTAGCGATCAGCGCTACAGCATTGAGACCTCTTTTATCACCCATTCAGGCGAATGCCAAACCACCCTTATCTCAGACCGTGCAACTCCAGAACTCAACCGCTTAGCGCGCAAAACTTGGAGCCCAAGGGTACTGCACCGTAAGCAGCACCCCAGTATTGACAATATGCTCTACCACTACCACAAGCACTGCTGTATCGGTGTGTCGCCCTCTAATCGCATAACAATAGAGCAGTACTGCACACTGGCAGAGGCGATGTTTTTAGAGACCGAGAAACGGGTTCAATTTCATAAAAACAGCCTAGAAGAGACCCTTACTACAGCCACAGAGAACCCTGTCTACGGCGCCTATTCACCCTTAACGGCAGAAGGCATTCGCTGCCACACTCTTTATAGGCGCGATCCTAATAACCCTAAACGGCCAATATCGTTTACGTTGGACTGGCTGATGAAGAACAGACCCGATATTGCCTGTGCGGACATTACGCTCGGCTGATAAATTTCTGATCACCGGTGTTTATTTTCACACGCTCACCCGTAGCAATGTACTCAGGCACCTGGATGGTCAGCCCCGTTGCAAAGTGAGCAGGTTTGGTTCTTGCTGATGCTGAAGCGCCTTTGATCGAGGGATCGGTTTCAATGATGGGCAATACCACTGTTTGAGGCAGCTCAATACCAACGGGCTTTTCATTGACAACCAGCACAATTAAACCCTCCGTCTCCTCACTGATAAAGAGCAGCTCCTCCTCTATATCCGATTTTTTAAACGTATATTGCGTATAATCCTCACTGTTCATAAACACATACTCATCACCATCGATGTATGAAAAATTGGCCGAAGCCCGGATTAAATCGGCCACTTCTAGCAGTTCATCACCTTTGAAACGATCCTCAACCTTTTGACCGCTGGCGATATCGGTAAACCGCATTTTATAGAGCGTCGCCGCCCCTCGCGCACTGGGGGACTGTACATCAACCTGCTTCACCAAAAGCAGTTTGCCATTACGTTCGACCGCCATACCACGCTTTATGTCACATGCTTTAGGCATAATTTAAAACCTCGCTTTATAGCCATATTTTTCAACTTCAAAGTGTATATTTTACAGACAACCCAACTCCCCCCAAAGATAGGCGTATACGGAGATAGGGTCGAGCTAAAGGATAATCTACTGTATAACATTTGACTAGAACGAAAAGGTTCGAATACGTTCAAACTGTGGATGAATGGATGAATGGATAAATGGATGGACTAAAGGGTGCGTATATCTACTTATGTTCAATCGCTTGCTTTAACCATAAGCTGAATACTGCCCATCTAACGTTAAGGGTTACACGCTGTAAACTAAACATTATGGAGGAAAGAAGATGAGCATTTATACAGAAGAGATCAAACCCATCATAGAAAAACTAAAAACTGAACGCGATGAAGTTAGAGTGCAGCTAAACCTAGCGAAAATGGAGCTGCGTGATGAGTTACATGATGACTGGGAGGTACTTGAGCACAAGTGGAACAATATGGCCACTAAAAAAGTAGAGCTTGAAAATTTAGATGTGAGATTATCAATATCTATGTTTAAATAATTT
>JAYPBG010000280.1:4532-5186 GCA_038124075.1 Gammaproteobacteria bacterium | reverse complement strand
CTGCATTGATGCCCATATTGGTCTCTGATAGTTCAGGTGTGAATGCTTACTACCTTGCTTCAGATAAAATAATCCTGTTAACGCGTGGTCTGCTTGAGTTTTTAGAAGAACATAATGTATTTAATCGAGATACGATCAAGTGTATTATAGGGCATGAGTTAGGGCATTTTGATGTTCACAGCAGGTGTGCTCATTCAGAAGATGCAGAAGGAGGGGCAGAAGAGGCGAGAGGTTCCGCTACGGCTTCTGAAGGTGTTGGCGCTCTCTCAGCCCCCATCGGTGAGGAGTATTTTGCAGATGAGTATGGGTTGAAACTATTGAATTCCGTAGGCGATCAGGAAAAAGGTGGGAAGCGTCATTCTGCCTACTCAGTATTGGCGGCATTGGATCTGCTTAAAGCGTTTCAATCGTTGGATGGTGGTGATCTCCCTCTGATAACCGTGACGCACCCGCACAGCCACCGACGTGAGGCAAAACTCTATTACGATATTAAATATAACTATTGGCGTAGCCTGTCCAATAATCGTGTTGATTTTAATAACAAGGTTGGGCCCATTATAAGCAGCAGGGTTCGGGTTTTAGATCAGAAGATATTTCATGATTTTAATCTTGATCGGTTGATAGCGTTAACCGAGTCACTGAGCAGCCTGGATG
>JAYPBG010000280.1:0-4522 GCA_038124075.1 Gammaproteobacteria bacterium | reverse complement strand
TGCCGCTTTTGCGCTTCGTGTTAACCGTATCACAGATGCCCATAAAGGTGCCGAAATATGGGCAATCGTTAAAACCTCAGCGTGATAAGGAAGAGTTGGCTTTTGTTCGTGCTGTGGATCATATGCTGCTGTATGGTAAGTTGCCCATCTATGAGCCCTGTCATAGGGGGTTGGAGCCGAAGACGTTACAAACCCTTCAGCGAAAATTAAGGGATGCAGGGTATATTGACGAACACCAGAATATTATCCGTGCCATTGATATTGAGGATGAGCAACTTAATGCCATTTATCAGGGTGTTCCCACGCGTATGTTTTCTAAAAGGCGTTACTTGGAAGAGTTAAAGTGCGCACACGATGGTGCCAAAAATATATTAGCTCAAGCGCTGGTTGCCGATGGTTCTGAGACACTGTCAACGCGATTGAGCTCAGACGCGTACCAGCGTTATCTTGCGTTGCTCGATCACCGAGCCGAGCTCTTGGAGGTGAGGCAGTGGGAACGGCGTGATGATTTGGTGCTCGCGGGGTGTATAGCGCAGGGGTTTGCCACTTTTAGTGTCACTGAGGTTTCAGGTTCAGCTGCCGGTCGAGTCATCGAGATGTTGGTTCAGCAGTTTATTGCGGTAACGGATAAAGAGGGCGACGACCCGCTGCCCAGAAGTGATGCGGAGCGATTGGCTAAGCTGCTTCTTAAAAATAGAGCACCGTCTCGTCGGGAGCCCTGCTGGGATAATTTTGAATCGCACTGGTTCGACGCAGAGGGGGGGCACTTAAGTGCGGGGAGTCTTCAACCAGCGGGGAGTCTTCAGCCAAAAGAGCGGTGGGTGAATCCGAAAGTGTCGGTCAACGTGTTGCTCTCGGTTGCGTATGCAATGCAAAACTCCTATCTGAATGAGCGTGAAGAGCCCATTGCCAAAGCCCTCACTCAGGAGATGTTCAGCATCGCGTTTATGGATGTATGGCGTCACTGGTTCGACGTTTTGGTGCGAAGCATCGATGAGGCGTACAGTAAAGAGGAGAAGCAGGTGTTACTGATGGACCTGCTGAGAAAAAAAGAGCCAATCTCATACGGTGATCAATTGATTGAAAAACTGATTGATGACGGGCTGATGGCGATGGTCGTAGAGCATGAAGGCGACCCAAGCTGTCTTCAGGTGAGGTTGTTGGCGTTTATCGGTACGTTGAATGATGTTGCCTCAAAAAAGAGTATTAAGAAAGTAAGCCAAGCCCTTACGCGGTCTTTACCCACCCTTTTTCAGAAGATGAGTACGGTTGACCAGGTTAACGCACTTATGGCTGGGCTGCTTGTGTTTGAGCCTTTTCAGTCGGCACTGGGAGGGGAGTTCACCTGTTTTTCAAAGGCGTTGACAGAAAAAGGTGCTTCTGTGGTGCAGCAGCTCACCCTTATCAATGGTTTGGTGGAGCAATACCCTGGTGTATTAAAGATAGAAACGCTTCGCCGTTCTGGTGACAGCAATGCGGAACGGCTTAATGTTCGGTGTCTCAAGTTATTGGCAGGGGTCGATCGCTTAGATAGGTTGAAAGAGGCTCTGCATGAAGTGAAACATTACAGCGCCTCAGTGATTGAGGGCTTCGAAGGGGTCGGTTTCTATGATGAACGTTTTCGCTATTTCTCATTTTTATTTTTGGTTGAACAAGGTCAACTGTCTCCCATTTCTGAGTCTTGCAATACAAAGCCTCTGGTGCCCGATGATCTTACCGAGGCTGTGCAAGCCCTCAGTGCGGAAGATCGGCTGGCCCTCTGCTTGGACGCTGTTGCCCATGGCATTCTTCCGGACAGCCATATAACGATGCAGCTTTCTAGGGAGGCTGTGATTCAGTTGCATGATGGCATTGAGGCGCACGCTGATGCGCTCTTAGCGAAAGGGGTCAATCGTGGCATGCAGCAGGAGGCTAAAACTGGGCTCTTGTGGCGCCATGTGGCCCGTCGTTCAGATCCGCTGCATACACAGGAGGCATTGATTCAGCGATTGCCCAAGCACAGCCTTTCCGATTATTGCCAGTTTGTTATGCATTCTGAATCTGGTGGGGGATATGGGGATGGATATCAACCCGTGTTTCCACTGGAAAAGGGGGTTCGTGCAGAGATAACGGCTGCACAGAGCCATGCCTTACTTCGGTTTGCCAGCAAATTAACACCCACTTCTATAAGCGTGGGGTATGAGTTCGCGCAGGTCATGTGGGGTTCAGCAAACAGTTATGCCGAGTTTGCAAAAAGTCCAGATCAGTTTTATAAAGCAGGCTACCCACCATTTTGGGCAAGCGAGCAGCATCAAGTTTCACAGCAGCAGGATCGGGCATTGTCCATTTGGCAAATGACACACCCAGATGCAACGCGCCAAGCAACTTATCAGGCCATACTCACGTTAATGCCTGAGCCGAGTGGTGGTCGGGATGCTTTTCTGCTGCGTGCACTCGCAGAGGATCCGTTCTCCTGTGACACAGCGCTGCTTATTACGCGTTATACCTTTGAGGCTCATCCAGCGCGCGAAACAGATTCCTCTTCCTCCACGTATACCTCATCCCTGTTTGATCTGCTCTCTGATGGTCCATTTAAATCTGTTTTTGGGCGGCGTATTTTTGATGCCCGTTTCAGCGCTTTTTTGGATGCTGATGTTGAAAATCGCGCTGACGTTAAGCCTACGGTATCTGAGGTTTTGGCGGAAGCAGAGTATACATTGTCGGGTTCCGATGCATTACATTATGAGCGTGTAGGCGCGTTGCTGCAGTCAATAACGGTGACATTTGACCAACTTAGTGCTTTGCCAACCCGACGAAAAGAGTTCAACAGAGCGTTGAACAGTGCGTCCCATCAGTTCAGTGAAACGCTGTGTGATTTAATCGAGAAAGAATCTCCTGAGTCTAAGCGGGATATGTTTGAATGGCTCTTAGGGTTGCGGGATGAGAAACCACTGTTTACTCAGTATGTCGAATCTCGCTTAGAGGTTGACTTAACAGGCTATCCCACTTTGTTGCTTTTGCAAAGCGGAGAAGATCAGCTGATGTTTCTTTCAACGCTGCTGCTCGGACCCAAAGGTGTATTGAGTCAAAAAGAGGAGATCAAAACGCTGCTCTCAAGCATTTACCGTGCTAATACGGGCGAGCCTGCCTCGACAGAGCAGGCCATGTATCTTCTGATCGAGAAGGCTTTTTTATGCAGTGATCACGTTAAACAGCTGGACCTCTTGGCGCATATCTTTAACTATATGGGCCACCAGGCTGCGGATCAGAAAGGGGATAAGTACGCTTTTTTAACGGAGCTGTTAAGTGGGTTTGGCACGGTGGGCGTCAAAGTGGGGCAAATTTTATCCAAACAGCGTCGTCTTGTCACCGACCCTGAAGCACGCAAGCGGTTGGAGCGTTTGTCGGATCAAGTCAGCGCACTGCCAAAGCAGTCTCTATTAACTGCGTTGGAGCATCAAGTGTCAAATGAGGGCGGTGTATCGTCTTCCAATGTGCCCAATGTGATTGATCAGATCGAGACGATAGGCCCTCTACTAGGGAGCGCTTCCATTAAGCAGGTCTATCAAGTCACTGACAAGCGCGGGCATGCATTTGCATTGAAGTTTATTCGTCCCTCAGCTGAATTTGATGTGCAGGAAAATTTGACCATTTTGCGCACGGTATTGAATGATGCTGAGGTCAAAGAGCGCTTTAGCCCCTCCTCATCCCTATTGGCTCAGGTGGAGGCCTCTGTGCGTCAAGAGCTGGATATTGATCAAGAGTGTGCCAATCAGCAGAAGATACGCTCGGCGTCTTATACGCAGCCCTATGAGGTTGCGAGCCTCATGGCTCTGGAGGTGCAGCCGCGATTTCAGTTAAATGGATGGACGTTTTGTGTGCCCAAAATAGAGCACAGGCTCTCAGCAGGCTACAGTGGGGCTAAATATTTCTCTGATGAAAAGGTAGAGGGTGAGCCGTTAAAGGCAGGACTGATTTCAGCGCTGCAGGCTGCCGATGAGCATGAAACCGTTGCAGCGTTAGTGCTGCAGGCCAGTTTTGATCATCTCTTTACTCAAGGGCTGTTTAACGCCGATCTACACCCTGGAAATATTTTGGTTGACAGAGTCTCTAAGCAGGTGCACTTGATTGACTATGGGAATTGTGGCCAGCTTGATTCTAATGAGCGGGATCGGCTTGTGCAGTTGATGATCAGTCTTGGTCGCCAAGATGCGACCAGGGTCAATAAAACGTTAAGCGAGCTTGTGGGACGAGCGCTCCCTGAATCCCTGCAGGGGGAGGTTGTTGAGTGCTTGCATACGGATAAAACAGAAACAGAGAAAATACGGCAGTTTCAATTGCTCTTTAATGAGCATGAGGTAAGCCTGCCTGGCAATATTGAGCTTGTTTTAAAGTATTTTGAGACCATTAAATACTTAACCGATCTGTTGCCAAAAGAGAGGCTCAATGAGCTGTTGAGCCATGTGGTGACGCCGAAACGTTATGCCGCCTATGCCCTACAGTCATGGATGCGCTCGTATATGGACTCGTATATGATACGCCC
>JAYPBG010000279.1:1520-5195 GCA_038124075.1 Gammaproteobacteria bacterium | reverse complement strand
TTGCGGTGGTGAATGACGACCTTTGCCCCTTGCAGCGGCTTGGCTAATGTTTCCCATTGGCGAATCGACGCGTTCCATTCCTGGGTGAATGCTTTTAGCTGCTGCTGATAGGCATCATGGTTATCCGGATCAATGTGGCTAAGGCGCTCTGTCAGGGCGTTAGCGATGAGTAGGATTCGGTAGGGGTCAAGATGAATATGGGGATTGCCTGCTGCGTGAATATCACCCATACTCCGGTCAAGCTTTTCTGGCACTTCAATGGTCGTCACCTGATCGGCGGCCATCAGATGCCCAGGTCTACCCACTTGAATCTCCTTGTTACCAGATTGGCGCAGCAGCAGCGGCAGCCAACCAATTTCCAGCTCCGCACCGGTACAAAAGAGCAGGTCGGCGCGTCGGGCTTGTGCGATGAGTGAAGGGCGTGCTTCGATGAGGTGAGGGTCTTGCAAAGCGGTGGTCGCGGATGTCGCGACCACATATTCGCCGCCGATCTCCTCGGCTAAGGCTTTCCACTCCGGTTCACATGCCAAAACCCTCACATTGGAGAAGGCCGGTGTTACCCAAGCCCCTCCTGTGATGGCCAGCATCATCAAAGCAGCGTAATGTATCATTATTTTGCGCATGCTCATTCGAGTACTCACTCCAGTACTTACTCCAGCGTTTGGTTAGAATTTATGGGCACCATGAGAGCCCATGCTCATAATGTATTGTAGAGTAAGAATATCGTTGGTCTCTACACCATTGTCCAGTGTGCTGTATTGGAGACGCATGCGGCTGAAGTGGCTCGGTGAATAATCCACCATTGCGGTGTATCGAACCGGATCGTCCTCCGCTGAAGCAATGTTAGACTCTTCAAGATACTCTTCTCGATCTAAATCGCCGCTGAAATTAGAGATGTCATTATCGGCTTCGAGTGCGTCATAGCGTAGGCCAACGCGCCAGCTGGGACGGAATTGATAGACGGCTTGTAAATAAAAGCCTGTCTGGTCACCATCATAATCGGCTGAAGCGGTTTCGGTCTCCTCTCCTACTGTTTCGGAGAACTCTGATTCAGCCTCTTCGCTGCGATTGAACAGCTCACCTTGAATTTTTAGGTATCGCTCTTTTGAGTTGCCATTCGGCGCCCACTTGTAGACGAAATCGATGCCGGTTATGCTCACGTCACCATCGTGCATTTCGTGATCGATGGTGGCTTCTTCTTCCTCTTCCTCACCTTCATGTCCGCCATGTTCATCGTGCTCACCGTGACCATGGTCATGTGCACCGGCTTCACGCAGATCGAACTCTGAGGTGTAGTATGAGAGGCCCACTTGCCAGCTTGCGCTGTGGCCGATGTCTCCGCCAGTTTTTGCAAACAGAGTCGAGCCATTGTTGCCCCCTTCGCCCTGACCGCTCGGGTATTGGTCACCACGCGTTATCTCTGTACCCAGCTGTATGTATTGAGCGGTGGGCGCAACCCAGCTCAGCTGTAGACCCGTATCGACTAAGTGGCCACCAAAGAGAGCGTCATAGACTAAGGGGCGATCAGCGAAATCTTGAGCGTGGCTATGGATGCTGTTGTTGTACCCGATGCCAGAGAAAAACTTACCGCCTTTGATCGTAAAGCCGTGACCAAGGCCTAGGGTTTCGATATAGGCCTCTTCGAGCTCAATGGCGGTTTCTCCATTCTCATAGACGATAGGTGCTACAAGAGCGCCGTAGAATTTATCGTCTATGTTGGCAGATATGAGCAGTTCATTGTGCCCCGTAGAGAACCCCTCTGCAGGCAGGTGAGCTTCCCCACCCAGTTGAAAGCCCGGCAAGTTCAGCGTTTCGTGATCAAGATCGGTGTATCGGCCATCAAGGATGAGGCTGATGGAGGGGTTAAAGCCATCAGCGGAGGTGCTATCCTTCGCTGCAGCAAAGCTAGGGGCCATTGTAAGCGCGCCAACAAGTGTGAGCGTGATGTTATTTTGGCTCTTTTGGCTCTTAAGTATGGAAAAAAAAGGCGTACGGTTTCTGTGACTCTGTTTCATAGTTAACTGTCATTGATTTTTGGTTTTTACTGAATTTCACGGCGCTTTAAAGCGATGCTGCAGCGCCGTAAAATCCGCATGAAAATTTTTTCAGACAGAGCGAAGAGCTGTTATGAAAGACGTTGTGTATAGATATATGTAGTATAGCCTACATAACGCCCTGCATCTGCAGGAAATCTGTCTCTGTATGAATATCTGCGAAGGTATGTGGGAGATTTAACTGAATAGAGGAGGCGCGCGGGTTTGATAGCGGTGCCAACCGTGGGTAGATGGCTGATCCATTAGATAGATCGGATAGGGAAGAGGTGTAAGGTCAAGCGTAAGAACGAGCTTTAGGGGGCTGTCTGCGGCATGGGTGGTGTCTGCAGCCAGTAGCGTATCGCAGTAGGGGGTGTGGTCATGGTAAGCATGTTCAATGTCGTGAAGGGCGTTGGTCAATTGAACAACAAATAGAGCCAGCGTGCTGAACAGAACCAGCAGGGCTGCCCTGTGTGAGCGGTAAGGGGGCTTATGTAAGCGTGTGTTTAAGGGTGCGTTTTTCATGGTGGTCATATTTAGGCATGCAACGTTCAAACTGTCAACTTTCTTTGTAATTCTCTTTTTAGCTCTCTGTTAACATTATTTACACAACACAGTGGCTTTACCCTTATGAACAGATAATATAACGTCACCTTTTTTACCATGCGGGCTCCAATGTTGATCTACTGACAACATATGCTGTGCAAGGCTGATGTCTCCCATGCCGCGCCATGTCATTCTACCGGGATCGTCATTAACATGAACGGATGTGTCTCGAATCACATTGAGAAAGTTTACGCTTCTCGCCTTTGGAAACCCGGCTCCACAATACTCATCAGGTTTTTGACGAATACACCCCATCGTCCACGCACTTTTGGCAAATCGGTTGGCAAGAGCCTCTTTGGGGGCCACTGTTTGGAGAAATGTGAGCGCTTCCGATTTTGAGTGCTCTACATCGGCGGTGCTCCAACCGGTAGGCGCTAGATCTTCATCCCTCATGGCAACATGGCCCTGTTCCGTAAAGTCCAATCCGTTAACCTGTACTGGCATCACCAGATTGAGTCCTGTGACGGACTCTTCTACGGCATTGAACAAACGGGCCGCCCAAGGGAAACTGTTACAAATCGCCATTGATTTTTTTGGGGTTAATCTTAATAATCGAAAATCCTCCGATCCGAAATGGATGCTGATGCCTTTTTCTATTCCAGGCGTATCGGAATACGCCTCTATGTTTAATGACATTTGAGGTGAAAGATAGAAATCAAAAGGCACTCGTGATTTGGTTGCGACCTCTCCGATAACCGCTGCTGTGCTCTGCAATTTAATGGAAAACGAGGGCGTTGTCGTTCTGTACTCTTCTACAATTAACGTACATGGATCGGAGTTCTGACCTTGAGGGTTAATGTGAGTCATAAAAGGGAAAAGAAGCGATTCGAGCGCCTGTGACACATGCTCAGCAGAGACCGGCCTATCAGAAAATGCGCTCTCAAGTTGGCTGATGAGTGCATCCAGTTGTGCTCTAACTGGGCCTTGCTTAATATGCACTTCACTATCTGCTTCTTCTTCATCTAAAGGGGTTGAAGTACACGAATGGTATGAGGCATACGAGTGGTGTGAAGCGCAGGAAAGGAAAGCCGTAGAG
>JAYPBG010000279.1:0-1510 GCA_038124075.1 Gammaproteobacteria bacterium | reverse complement strand
GAGCTGATCTGACTCTGCGTTTCGATATGACCAATATGACCAATATGACCATCAGACATAACCTCACCCGGACATTCGTGTGTGTTCCAGCTTTCTAAACCATCCATTGAGTATGGGGCTTGTTGATTAGAGGTCATTTTAGCAGAGGTCATTTTAGCTGCTTGCATCTCCTTGGCAATTACGCTGGTGTGGCTAAACGACCCAAAAGTCTTTAGGTTTTCTGCTCGGTCAAGAATATTAAAATAACTTTTGAAGCTGGGGTTTCGTGAGTCATAATACTTTGCGACGGCTTCAATAGCCCGGCTTTTGACATCCTGGTCAAGATCGGGTGTTGCTACTGCTTTCAATAGGTGTCGTAATGTGCCATTACGAATTTTACTTTCAGTGTCATCTGCTAGAGATGCTTCTATTTTTTTTATCTCATTTAATATTTTGAATGTTAGGTCTGGTCTCTGAGTCGCGGCAGTAGAGCTGGATAGTGTCATAACTCCCCCTTTTTAAACCCTTTACATCTCAAGATAATTACACCTCATCATAATTACATAAAAGACGATATGCCTCGATGTGTGAGTGCCATTTCTGAGGGGGGGTGTCTATCAATGCAGCCAGCGCCCTTGTGTGGCTGTGCATCATAGGGCCTAACTCATGGACGCACTCAGCAAGATCTTCTCTCTGATCTAGTGTAAGGTGAAAAAGCGTATAAAAATACTCTTGTGCTTCACTCAGGGGTGCATCGCTGTTGTTTATTTGATCCACTATACTGTTCAGGCGCATTTGCTCGAATTTTGCGTCAAAGCGACTTAACGCAAATACAGCGAGGGGGTTGTTCTTATCAACCGCAATATCCATCGGTGTCTGCCCCATATCATTTGTTGAATTAACCAAGTCTATAGGTTTGTCTTGCGCATAAAAAAAGAGGTGCTCCAGCAGTGTGCTATCGGGTGAAGCAGCGGCCATATGCAAAACGGTATTGTTATCATGATCACGCAGCGTCACATCAAACTTCATATCTTCCACGAGATAGCACAATATCCGAGCAGCCTTTGCTGGGTTAATTTTGTTGTTTAACTCAGCATCGTGTAACCGTAGAGCGGCTTCAAGTGCTTGCATTTTCAAAGCATCCGGGAATAAGCTGTGAGATTTCGTTTTATCTTGTAGCGCTTTAAACGCCTGTAACGCGGTTATATCCCCGCGATCCACGGCATCCAACATGGGGGTGCGTTCTTTGGCGCAACTCGCGTGAATCCAAAATCCTGGCGAGGGCAGCTCACGCAGTACGTTATAACTGCGACTGTCCAAAGCACGCTCCACCAGCGTAAACCCATCATAAGATTTCTGAATATCAATGCCCATTGTTGTACTCAGCTCTTTTACTTTGCCTGGCTGATTGCGCTTGACTGCAACGGTCAAGGGGTGGTTCTCATTCTGCCGTTCCTGCCGCGTGCTAGGTCGAGTGATAAAGTGGACCCCATTGTCTAGACACCGATTTTAAAAATTAAGATAGAAACAC
>JAYPBG010000278.1:4070-5205 GCA_038124075.1 Gammaproteobacteria bacterium | reverse complement strand
CCGTTAGACCTAATGAGTTGACCTGAACGCCGTATCGAAAGCGGCGAAATTTAGGGTTTTTAACCTGATACCGTGTTTGACAGATCTCATCCCAAAGCTCTACAAATGCACGCATCTTACACATCTCTTCGACAAACCGCATGCCTGCATTGACAAAAAAAGAGACGCGCCCAACGCACTGCTCAAACTCATCATGAGAGAGCACATTACGCGCTTTCACAGAGTCTAACAAGGTAATGGCCGTGACCAAAGAGTAGGCCAACTCCTGTGAAGGTGTTGCACCCGCCTCTTGTAAGTGGTACGAGCAGACGTTTGAGGGATTGAATTTTGGGATCCTATGCAGACAGTACTCATACATATCCACCGTGAGACGCATCGACTCTTTCGGAGGAAATACATAGGTACCCCGTGCGAGAAACTCTTTTATGATATCGTTTTGTGTTGTCCCTTTCAGCTTCTCAAGCGCTACCCCTTGCTCTTCAGCCAACGCTATATAGAGTGCCAACAGCCACATCGCCGTACCATTAATGGTCATAGATGTATTGATTTGATCGATGGGGATATCTTTAAAGAGTTGATGGAAGTCATCCAGTGTATTAATCGGTACACCGACTTTTCCGATCTCCGGCTTTGCAATTGCTTCGTTAGAGCTGTAACCGCACTGAGTTTCTAAATCAAATGCTATCGAGAGCCCTGTCTGACCTTTCGATAAATTTTGTCGATAGAGTGCATTAGAGGCTTGCACATTCGTATGGCCTGCATAGGTTCGGAAAATCTAGGGACGATCTGATGTCACCTGATCCTCTTTATCTTTTAGTCGATGACTATTTTGTTCTATCATATAAAAAATCAACCATTATATTTTAACCATTAAACTCTAACCATTAAAATAGTCATTATCCATGTCGTCGTATTAATAGCTGACGTTCAATTTCAAAGATTTTACATGCCAACTTACCCATACCCAGTGCTTTTTTATCACTCTCTTTTATAAAGAGCGCTTCTCCATGTTTTGATAACGCCTCTTGTGCGGTGATGTTTTTCACGCCGATCAGCTGTACGGTCACACTGTCATACAGTGAACCTAACGCTTCAGGTGCAGGCGTTATAGCCAAAATTCGAGAGAGGGCTGAAA
>JAYPBG010000278.1:2471-4060 GCA_038124075.1 Gammaproteobacteria bacterium | reverse complement strand
CGGCTACCGTCGGTTGTGTATGGTAACCCTCAGTAAACCCCAACTCCCAACACGCATTTTCAGTAAGATCTCGACTGGCCAACCCTTCCAACCATGCGAACACTAATCCACCATAGACAATGGGCTCTCCACTCATTTTTCCAGATAGTCCTTGACTGTAAATCTGATCAAAGTGCAAGGGGTGCGTATTGCCCACTTGATAGGTCTGCTCCACATGCGCTTGCGTGATCGTTCGACCATTATTGTGAATAATGATCTGACCCATACGAAGATCTTCTGCATAGGTATTCCAACCGGTAAGCGCGGTTATTCGATGCGGTTGGTCAACGATTGCTTCGGGCAACATCACAGTGGGGTGCTCCTGCCAAGGAAATGGCGGCGCCGCTTGGTCAGGCAGCGGTGTTGTCGGTAAACGGTCGCCTCGATAGGCGACCATTAACTTTCGTTCATACTGCAAGACCACCTCACGATGTTGATTAAGGCCCACCGTTTGAATGGTCACAATACCGGGCTTGTCCGCACCTCGCTCACGTCGATCGACCACTCTGGTCATGGCCGTCACGGTATCATTCGCATAAACCGGCTGCAGAAAACGTGCGTTATAGTACCCAAGATTGGCAATGACCTTTTCTGAATCATTCTGTACACCCAACGACAACACAACATTAAACACCATCTGTGGAGAGGCCGGTGTGTTAGGAAAACCAGACGCCTTTGCAAATTCGTCATTGAGGTAGAGTGGATTGCACTGCATATAGGTGCGTGCAAATCGGTCCATCCCTCCACGTGTAAACGTATAGCCGCGTGGATGAACAAAGATTTGACCCGGTACATACTCTTCAAGATAACGGCCATATTGTGGTTGCGTAACATCGTCGATAGAGATCCCTTGCGGTTTGGCCAAGGGTTGTTGCGCTGATATCTCTATATGCATATTTGACATAAATCCACTCCTTTTTCTCTATCAATAACAATTGTTCGGTAGGGTTATGCCCTGTTCGCCCGTGCACGTGCGGCATCGATCAACCCTTTTGAAACCACTTTTATCGCCAACGTCTCCTCCGCACCTTCAAAAATGGAGAGGACACGTGAGTCGATAAAGTAGCGGCTGACCGCACTCTCTTCGGCGTAACCCATACCGCCATGAATCTGCATCGCTTCACGACAGACCCACTCACTGGCCTTACAGGCATACAGCTTTACCAAGGATGCTTCGAGCTGCCCTTTACCCTCATCTATCAGTCGCGCAACATCATACGTAAATTGTCGACACACCATCAACAGCGTTGCCATGCGCGCCAGTTTTACCAGTGTTAACTGATATTCAGCAATCGGTTTTCCAAACACAACCCGATCTTGTGCATAACTCAGTGCCTGTTCGTAAGCGGCCTGCATCACACCGGTGGCTCGAGCGGCCGTCTGTATGCGCCCCCCTGCGAAACCGGCCATGGTGTAGTAAAACCCTTTACCAATGCCGGCTTCTCCCCCCACAACGTTACTGTCCGGCACAAAATAGTGATCAAAGAAAACCGAATAGGAGTGCATACCTCGGTAACCGATGGTTGGGATGGCCTTACCCGATACAGCAC
>JAYPBG010000278.1:0-2461 GCA_038124075.1 Gammaproteobacteria bacterium | reverse complement strand
CGTCAGCCCTTTATGTGATTTTGATATATCAGTATCCGTGCGCGCCAAGGTAAAAAGCACACCGGCTCTGCCCGCAAATGTGCACCAACTCTTTTCACCGTTTAAACGCCAACCCCCTTCACAGCGCGTTGCTTTTAGCCGGATTTGAGCGACATCAGAGCCGTAATCCGGTTCTGTTACCGCAATGGCGCAAAGAGGGTCTGCCTCTGCGAGTTTAGGCAACCAATACTGTTTTTGATCTTCAGTACCCCCTTTTAATAAAGCGCGCGACATGATTTCAGGGCGTGTAATTAAACTCCCTGCACCACCCAACGATCCACGAGAGAGCTCTTCAGTGACCACTATCATACCCAGGTTATCTTCACGTTCATCGGGTTGAAGACCACCATATTGTTGAGGAATCGAAAGACCAAACACACCCAGCTCCGTCAAAGGGTTAATGATCTCATCGGGAATGAGGCGATCTTCTGTATGAATCACCTCAGCAAGCGGCATCACCACATCCTCTGCAAAGCGTCGAAAAGTCTGTCGGATCATCTCCTGCTCTTCGTTAAGAAGATGTGCACCGGTGGCCCCCTCCTCTTTTATCACGCTTCGCCCCAAATGAGCCAAAGCGTCTGCATTGAGGTGGCGTTGACAAAAGTGATCCATCGCCTCACTGAGTTGGAGATCACGCACGACCGTTGGATCGGCTTTGAAATCACTGCGATGCGTTATAAAGCGAAGTCGTGTCTGGTTAATTGCTTCTGCCGCATAGGTGAGTGCACACTGCATTTCGAGAGAGACTTCAGCTGATTGCCCTTGCACCCGCCTCGCTTTCTCTGCGTATTCAAGCGCATTTTTGGCGGCTGAAATCTCTGCGGTGGCGTAGGCCAGTTGGTAACAGGCCTGTTGATCAATATCATGATTGAGGCCACCATAGGTGCTGTCAACCACTGACTGACACTGAGCCAACAGTGATAAAGGTGCTCTAACACCATCATGATGACGGTGTTGACTGTGCTGATCCCTGCAATCCCTTTCATCCATACTCTATACATCCTTTGTTCGGTTAGCGACAATTTTGACAAACGAACGCGAGCGCAACTCATCCATCGTAATGCCGGTTGTCAGTGCCTCCTCTTCCGTCAGCGCACCACAGGCTATGCCACGCAGGTAGTAGTTTAATAACCCCTGTCCGGTTGCTGCATCATCAAAGGTGTTACCAGAGAGTGTGGCTTGAGCGGCTTTGTTTAAAAACTGATGGAGTCTATGGGACGCATCCTTCAACCCCATTAGGAAAAAACTATAGACGGCTGCATAGCGGATCGGCAGTTGTGCCGGATTGAGGTCCCACCCCTGATAGATCCCGTTTTTGAGAGAATGGAGAATATTATCATAGTGAACCTTCCATGCATGTTCGACAATCTGTTGATTCTCTATGATCTGCTCACTGGTAAGCGGTTTATCAGGCGCAGCGCGATGCGGGGCAATCGGCATTAAGGTGGTTGCGCCATCAGACATATTGACACCCGTACCGGCCACAGCAACCTGCATCGCTGATCGGGCAAAATCACACGCGGTATGGGTATGGGTTTGGTGTGCGGCTGTAATATTGAGGTTGGCGGTATAGTCGTAGGTGCCAAAATGTACCGAGCGACATCGACCACGCCCGGCAGCAATTAAACGCTGTAACGCATTATCACCCTGCTGATCGATGATGCATTGAGGAGTCTCCACCATAATTTCAATCGCAATACTGTTTTCTGAAAACCGGCCTTTCTCTTCATGCAGATCGAGTAGATCGGCTAATGCGCTCACCTGAGCGGTATGTGTTACTTTTGGCAGAGTCACTACAAAGTTGTTAGGGAGCAGGCCACCGGTACGTTCAGCAAGCTGAGTTAAAAAAAGATCCAGTGTACGAAAACCACGCTCACGGCTCTCCTCTGTAAACGGTTTTATCCGTATGCCAATAAATGGCGGAAGACTCTTTGCGTTCATACCGTCCGCCACCTCATTGGCGGCTTGGAAGGCGTGCTGATCTTCCTCTTCATCAGGGCGGTTACCATAACCGTCCTCAAAATCGATGCGGTTATCCTCAATGGCCTGAGTTTTTAGCTTATTCAACACGCGCTGATAGAGCGTATAGGCCAGCCAGGCCGAGGGGTGACTCTTCTCCATGACATAAGAGCACCCATCCGCCTCCGCTGCCTGAAAACGTTCGGTCAATGCATCCACTTCATCGCGCTTTTTAGGTAACGCATCCGCGTATGGAAGTGACAATATCCGCGCAAACTGGCAGAAATTGGGTGCATATTGTTTTAAATTTCTGAGGGCAATCCCCCCTAATTTTTTAGCCGATCCAGCTTTAAAAAGATGCGCCCCCCCATAGACGGTATGAATGGCTTGTCGATCGGTTCGATCGCCAGGATACTGTTGCTGAAGTAGTTCATTACTGGCTTTTAAGCGATCAACAATCTCT
>JAYPBG010000277.1:3354-5211 GCA_038124075.1 Gammaproteobacteria bacterium | reverse complement strand
GCCTTCTCTAAACACTTAGCCTTATTACTCTCTACGGCCGCCTCTGATACGACCCCACCCTCAATTTTTGCTTTTTTATTGACTGATCCACCTTCATCGCCACGCCTCACCCAACTGGCACCCACCTTTCTTTTCCCCTGCAGCCCCCTCTGATCAACACACCTACCCTCATGCTCTCCACCTCCCTCTAACGCAGCCCGAGCCTCCCTCAGTGCCCGCATGGATTCAGACAGCTCATCAAGCGTATTCATCATCCCTCTCATTTGACACACATGAGCAAATAGAGTTAACCCGCTTTCTACCTGTCTCTTTGTTCCATTGCCATCGGGCTGTAATTCTGCTCTTTTTTCTTTTGCCGCATTCGCTAGCACATTAATGCATTTCAAAACAGAGCTTAACGCTGCGTCAAGCTTTTTCTGACGCTGATCACGGCCCCTATTCGTTTGAGCCTCAACCCCATAAAACCGAGCAACGATCTTGTGCACTTCCTGTCTTGCATGAAGATACTCTATATAAGGTTTGTGATACGGATGTAAAGAGGCATTTTCTTGAGGGTAGCCCCCCTCTAAATCGGCCTTCGCCGCCCTCGCCTTTTGAACCATCGTTTCTAAGTCATCAACCAGAGCGCGGTGTTCATTTTTTTTCAACAGACTCACCAACGTCTTTTCATAAAGCGCCTCTCGAGCTTTATAGGTAGAGGGGACATGCCGCACTCTTGCTTCCATCAAGTGAGGGACAATGCTCGCATTAATATGCTCAATAGCTGCAGAGAGGGCGCAATCCAACTTAACCTTTAACACGCTATCAAACCCTAATCGGTTCGAAAAATTGACCATCGCTCTTATCTCTTTGCGCAATTCAGTATAACGCTGATACTGACGCTCTAGACGCTCTTCTAAATGGGTGATCCCTTCAACACGGTTAACACCAAAAGCATCCCTCATGTTCGCGACATCATTAGACGCCATAGATCTACTGGGCAGGCTCTCTCCCGTTATATACGAACTTAAAAGACCTTGACTGTACTTGTTGTATTTACCATATACTGCAAACAACGCCGTTGCGCCCGCGATTAAACCTATATTCATATTATAAAAGTCCCTCTTTAACGTTTTTTTAGCTTTAAATCACACTCTACTGTTCACTTTATGTAAGAGATAGAAAGCGATAGAAAGAGATAGAAAGAGATAGAAATGTAAAGTAGTTGATGAGGGACCGATTATATCGAAATTATGTATCGAGTACACCTGGATTCTTGACTCAAATAACAAGCAAGAGAGAGAAATAGAGAAATAGAGAAATAGAGAAATAGAGATAGAGAAGTAGAGAAGTAGGTAGAAGATCGATACGTTACGCAATGTTTCGTTTAGTCATCATAGCATTGCTCTCTTGATAGGCATCACTCTCAACCGACTTTCTCAAGACCTGGTTTCGAGGCCATATAATAGTAAACTTGGCCCCACCCCATCGACTGCGGTAGACACTGGCAACACCACCATGCCAATAGGCGATACGCTTAACAATAGAGAGCCCCAAACCATACCCACCGGACGCACGGGTTCGGCTGTCATCTAAACGTGCGAAAGGCACAAAGACTTTCTCCCACTTATCTTGCGGGATACCCGGCCCATCATCTTCTACATCAATGCGATACATACCCCCCTCATAAGCGGATGAGACGCGTACACGGCTGTCGGCATAACGAATGGCATTGGTCACCAGATTTTGAATGGCACGGTGAATCAAGCGCTCTTCGCACTCTGCCGTTTTAAAGTGCTCAGCTTCGCCAGATGGGCAGTGTTCAATAATAATTTTCGTCCCCAGCGCCTCTGTGTCACGCGTTATAGTCGAACGCAG
>JAYPBG010000277.1:0-3344 GCA_038124075.1 Gammaproteobacteria bacterium | reverse complement strand
GCTCGTCAATATCCACCATCTCAAAGTTAAGCGATGGGGTACCCTCTTCCAGCGCTGCGTACGTTAAAATCTCATCAATGAGTTTATCCAGCTCTTCAATATCACCATCAATCTCTTTGATCTGTCGACACCGCTGTGTTGTATCATCCAGGTCAGCCACAATCTCTAAAGCAAACCGTATGCGCGCAACCGGAGTGCGCAACTCATGTGAGACGGCACGAGTCATCTCTCTTTGTGAGTCGATCAAGCGCTGAATATGCTCCACCAAATCATTAAACGTCGATGCCAGCTGCCCCAACGCATCACCACTGTCGACCACCAAACGTCCGCTCAGATCCCCTTTTCGCACTTTATTGACCGCCGCCTCCATCCGCTTTAAGCGATTCTGAAGCGGCCTTACAAGAAGGTAAGACACCGTACCCATGGTGAGTAAGCCCGTAGCACCGATTAAGAAGATCGTGCCGTATGAGAACCAACCATAGAGATCCAACGGCCCCATTGAAATGTAGCGCTTCTCGCCGGTATTATGCTGTTGGTTTTCTGCTTGATGCGCGCCGACCGAAGGGAGCTGTGCGAAAATCTTTATCTTAGAGGCCTGCTCTGCGCTCTCACCAACAAACGTGACAACCACTTCACCACGCGCCAATCTCTGCAACTGCAGAGGGTCAAAGTCGATCGCGTTCTCCTCAAGCTGCTCGACGGGAAAGCCAAAATAGTGCTGAATACGCTCCAGTTCATCTGCCCACCTCTCTCGAGCGTGTTGAGAGAGCGCCTCTAAAATCAGTTGCACCGTACCGCGCGCCTGCTGCTCAGTAAACTGCCCCATCTTGACATTAATCAATAACTGCTCAGCGGTGGGAATTTTAACATAGAGATCGAGCTGCCCTTGCTCGGTGATATTGACATAGACATGGCCCGTTTGCACCAGTGCTTTCGCATCATCCTGAAGCACTGAATCGACGATCGACGTAACAACGAGACGCTCTCCTACCCAGCTTTCAACCTTGGAGAGCCATTCACGTCGCTCATCAGCACTATATCGCGCAGCACCATTAGCAATCAGATGAAAAGTGCCTTTGGCTAAGGCCTCTCGGTAAGCTTCAGTATGAACCATATTGCTGCGCGCAATAAGAAGGTATGAGAGCAGCCCCACCAAAAACAGTGATATCAGCATACCTCCATATATGCGCACAAAAATACTGTTCATCGGTTTTCTATACCGCTCTTAGTTATTTGATCTATAGCGTTAATAGCGTTATTGAGTCTATTTTTCTAGTGGGTTCAGGCATCAATTGACGCCTGTCACCTCTTTCACAAACAGGTAACCCTTACTGCGCACCGTTTTGATACGCTTTGGATTCATCGGATCATCACCTACCTTCGGTCGAATACGTGACACGCGTACATCGATTGAACGATCTTGACCGTCATACTCTATTCCACGCAGCCGTTCAAAAATCTCTTCTCGCGTCAAAATTTTACCGGCATTCGAGGCCAGCAGCCACAGAAGGTCATACTCCGCACTGGTGAGGTCGACGGCTTCACCCGCTAATCGTACTTCACGAGCGCCATTATCAATGGTGAGCTCACCAAAGACTAAACGATCTAAATCTTCAACCTCTGCTGCACCTTCAGTCACTCCACCCTGTTCTTGGCGCCGTAGAAGCGCGCGTATTCTTGCCAGGAGCACCCTTGGGCGGACCGGTTTAGCCACATAATCATCAGCCCCCATCTCCAAGCCAAGGACTTGATCCACGTCGTCGGTACGAGCCGTTAACATCAGTATAGGGTTCTGATAGTCTGACCGTACTTCACGGCATACCTCAAGGCCATCAGCCCCCGGTAACATCAGATCCAGGACCACTAAATCCGGCTGATCGCTGACAATCTTACTGATGGCTTGGCCGCCATCGTTGATTACGTCAACCGCCATGCCATTATTTTCCAGGTAATCTTTACTGAGCGAGGCCAACCGTTCATCATCTTCAACAATCATAATGCGTGGTTGAGCTTCGGCTGATCCGCTTGAGTTTGTTCCGCTCATCGTTTCCATATTGCAACTCTCATTAATGATATATTCTCTTTTTTACTTTGCTTGCTACCGGCTTCATCTGATGGCTCTTAGCTAACTTTCTTGTCGTTCATGCTTAGTCATTCATGCTTTTTCTTTATACTTTCTTTAACAATAGTGCATAAAATATGAGCACGCCAAAGTTTAAGCCATTCACAGGCCAATCTATCAGATCGAAACAGAGACTCTATCACTTTTTAGGCGTGTATCATATCGAAAAGACACCTTATCTGATATGACACGATTTTCCACCTCGTCGCTCTTCAAGCCTCTCTTATTAACACAGGCTCACCTAAAAAATTCTCACTTTTTTACTACTTTTCTTCACAGTTATCCACACCATCTGCTGCACGAGCACACTGTAGATACCCACCACATCCAGTCAAGAGTACACCAGGCCTCTGGCACATGTGCACACCGGACTCAATAGATACGCACACCTTATACAAGTTCATACCGTGTTATCCACAAGAAGTTCAAATCTTTATTCACTTGCGCTATCTCAAAAAGCGCATTATCTTGTGTTGTAGTTTTACTGCATCGCAAAATGTTGATTTGATCAGTACGTTTTATGCACACACATTCACTGTTGAAACCCCTGCGCAGTTGAACTAAGATCAACATGATGAACTGTATATATGAACAGCATTAAATATTTGTCCATAAATTACACCGGCAAGAGAATACAAGTGGAGTCACCTATGCATACGGATCTACCAGAAGAGCGCACCAAGGATCAGGCCGCGCCATCCTCCCGTTCAACCAGCAGCTCCGACGCAGCAGCGTCGACAACGAGCAGCGGTTACAATACACACATCACAGCCCCGGGCCAACTGCGGGTCATCAAGCGCAACGGCACCGTTGTACCTT
Organism: Gammaproteobacteria bacterium; assembly: GCA_038124075.1. Taxonomy (GTDB): domain Bacteria; phylum Pseudomonadota; class Gammaproteobacteria; order Pseudomonadales; family JAYPBG01; genus JAYPBG01. The sequence continues at coordinate 403 of JAYPBG010000277.1, read as the reverse complement.
ATGAGGATGCAAAGATCGCGATTGCCATGAAAAAAGCGTTTTTGGCTGTTGAGGGAGACACTGCCGCTGACTCCAACCGCATTCATGATACGGTGCGCGGCCTTGTACAGCAAGTGACCGACACATTTAATCGCCGCCTGTCAACGGGAGGCACCCTGCACATCGAAGAGATTCAAGATCAGGTTGAACTGGCCTTGATGCGTGCCGGTGAGCACAAGGTCGCACGAGACTATGTGCTCTACAGAGAAGAACATGCCCGCCTGCGCGAGCAGAGCGGTGAATCGCCTGTTGACCCACTGCTGCCCAATATTCGGGTCACACTGCCGGACGGCGCGCTTCTACCTCTCGACTTTGAGCTCCTCCAGGTCATCGTCATTGAAGCGTTTGAAGATTTGAACGATGT
>JAYPBG010000276.1:0-5226 GCA_038124075.1 Gammaproteobacteria bacterium | reverse complement strand
TTGCTTTACTTTACTTTAGCTAAATTTCTATTTTTAGCAAAATAGCGAATGTTCAGTGTCAAGGCGTTTCAGGTACTTCTCGGATACCGACCAGATGCTTGAAGGAGCTTTCGCGTGCGGTGTTAATGAAGTCGGTAAAGTAGCTGTAGCCTTCCTGTTCTTCACGGTAAGCGGCGTACAGGGTGCACCATAGTCCCTCTTTGCCCAGTGGTTTGGCGGTGATGTAGCTGCGGTTTAAGTATTCAGAGAGTGCCCAATTGGGCAGCCCAGCGACACCTCGGCCGCTTGCGACCAGTTGGATAATCATTAGGGTGAGGTCGGCGGTTCGAATATTCGCCGGTTCAATGTCGGCAGGATCGAGGAATCGGGTGAATAGGTCGAGTCGATCGGTATCGACGGGGTAGGTGATCACGGTCTCCTCTTCTAAATCTTGGGCTGTGACATAATTGCAGTCGGCAAGTCGGTGCCGATTGCAAACGGCTAACACCGATTCATAACTGAAAAGGGGGGTGTAGCGGATGCCATTCAGGGGCTGTGGGTCTGAAGTGATCACCAAATCAAGGTTGCCGCGTAATAGGGCAGGCAGTGGGGCGAAGTTGAAGCCGCTGATCAGGTCCAGTTCCACATCGGGCCAATGGTCACGGAAACGATCCAGTGTAGGCATGAGCCACTCAAAGCAGCTATGGCACTCAATCGAGATATGCAGCCTCCCCGCCTCCCCATGCGTTAATTTAGCAAGATCGCGTTCAGCGGATTTGATGGCGGGAATAACCTCATCAGCCAGGGTTAACAGGCGCTCACCGGCAACGGTAAAGCGGATCGGGCGGCTCTTGCGGATAAACAGGGGGGCGCCAATACGCTCTTCAAGATCTTTTATTTGGTGGGAGAGTGCCGATTGAGTGACGTGAACGTGCTCGGCAGCCTCGACAAGACTGCCGGTTTCGCGAAGGGCGAGCAGAGTACGCAGATAACGCAGATCGATCATAGTGTAGAGGCGTTTGCGCTGCTGTCATTAGCGTTGAGTTGAGCGCTGTTGGCATCCAGGTACGCTTTAATGAACTGCTCGATCGCTGCCACCTCGGTATCCGATGTGGTGAGGCCCAGCTTAGTACGCCGCCATAAAACATCTTCGGCGGTGCGCGCCCACTCCTCTTGAATCAGATAGATCAGCTCTTTTTCTGTCAGGTCGTGGCTGAATTTCTCACCCAGATCATCGAACGATTCGCATGCTTCTAGAATGAGCAGTGATAGGGTACCGTAGTTGACGATCCAGCGACGACGGATATGTGCAGGGAGCCACGGGTACTCTTCGGTCAGCGTCTGCTCCAGTTGATCGGGTTCGCTGTCTCCACCGGGTAGAGGGGCGTACTCCGTCCATGCGGCCCCCATATTGGGTGCGAAGGGCGCTAACTTCTTCAAAGAGGCTTCGGCCAGTTTTCGATAGGTTGTTAACTTGCCACCAAAAATATTTAACAACGCACCTTTTTCGGCCTCGGCAGCCGTCGTTTCGGGGGTGCTCTTGTCTTTGTGCTTTCGCCCCTGCTTTTGTTGTTGAGCGCGCTTAGCCTGTTTATCCGTATCTGAGCAGCTGGGCTCCATCTGTTCAAGTTCAATGGTGTAATCGCGTGTCATGGCAGAGGGGTCGTCCGATTCATCATCACACAGTGGGCGTACGCCGGCATACGAGCTGACAATATCGGTTTTATTGAACTGTGTTTTAAAGTGTTTGTTATAGACGTTCAACAGGTATTCGATCTCATCATTATCGATTGAGAGCGCGCTTGGGTCGCCAATGTACTCTTTATCGGTTGTGCCAATGATGGTGAATTGATCAAGGTAGGGGATAACAAAGACAATGCGTCGATCTTCATTTTGTAGGATATAGGCTTTATCGCTCTGGTACGCTTGAGGCATGATCAGGTGACTGCCTTTGATGAGCCTGACCCGTTTCGAGGATGTGCGCTCCAGTTGGTTTTCGATAAACTTCTGTGCCCAAGGGCCAGTGGCATTAACAAGCATATCGGCTGTGACCTGCAGTGTGCTGCCGGTCAATCTGTTTTCAAGCGTGGCGTGCCATAGGCCATCTTTGTAGTGGGCGCTTTTGCACTCAGTGTAGGTGTGAATTTGGCCACCTCGGTTGGCTGCATCCATGGCATTCAGAACCACCAAACGGGCATCATCAACCCAGCAATCAGAGTACTCAAAGCCGGTCTTCATTTCAGGTTTCAGAGGATCAAGCTGGCTGTTGAATTTCACCCGCTTAGATTTAGGCAGTTGGTTCAGCTGGCTGAGGTGATCATAAAGAAACATGCCGCACCAGATCATCCAGGCGGGGCGTAAATGTTTACGGTGAGGCAGAATAAAGCGCAGAGGCTTAGCGATGTGAGGGGCTTTTCTCAGTAGAACTTCTCTTTCTGCGAGCGCTTCGCGCACCAGTCTAAATTCGTAATGCTCAAGATAACGTAACCCGCCATGAATCAATTTGCTGCTGGCTGAAGAGGTGGCGGACGCCAGGTCGGACTGCTCAACCAGTCGTACAGAGAGTCCGCGTCCACAAGCGTCAGCGGCTATACCGGCACCATTGATGCCACCACCAATGATAAGGAGTTGCGTGTGTGTAGCACTGTTCATAGTCGTTCTCACAGGATTGTTCTGACAAGTCTCATAATTTTTACATAAACGTAAAAAAATTGGTTAAAATGGCCGGGAACGTGCTGATCGGTTAATCAAACGTTAGGCGAGTATATGTTAACCCATTGGTACCTCATGAACAATGCAATTACAAGCCCTTAAAGAGCAGTATAGAAAACAGTACGGGAGTCAGCATGGGAAACAGCAGTGGAGAGGCAATTTTATCAATAGATCAAGGCACAACCAGCTCGCGCGCCATTGTGTTTAATCTAGGTGGTCAGATTTTGGGGCAGCATCAGTTGGAGTTTAAGCAGCACTTTCCTCAAGATGGTTGGGTTGAGCATGACCCTGAGGAGATCTGGGATACCACCCTGTCTACCTGTCGAGAAGCCATTAAAGAGGCAGGGTTAAAGCCGGCTGAAATCAATGCCATAGGTATCACCAACCAGCGTGAGACGACTGTGATATGGGATCGTGAAAGCGGCAAACCGATTCATAATGCCATAGTGTGGCAGGACCGCCGCACCGCCTCCCTTTGCCAGTCGTTAAAAGAGCAGGGCTTGGAGGGCAAAGTACAAGAGAAGACGGGGCTGCTGCTGGACCCCTATTTTGCAGGCACAAAAGTGCGCTGGTTATTGGATAATGTAGAGGGTGCGAGAGCGCTTGCGAATGAAGGCAAATTGGCGTTTGGCACCATTGATAGCTTTTTGCTCTGGCGACTGACCGGAGGTAAAGTTCATAAAACAGAGGCAACCAATGCCTCGCGTACCCTGCTGTTTAACATTCATACGCAGTCTTGGGATCATGAGCTGTTGGATCTGCTGGAGGTGCCCGAGACGCTATTGCCTTCTGTAGAAGATTGTTGCAGTGATTTCGGTACAGTTGAGGCTGACCTTCTGGGTGCAGAGATACCGATAGCGGGCATTGCAGGCGACCAACACGCTGCGCTGATTGGCCAGGCCTGCTTTAAAGCCGGTATGGCGAAAAGCACCTATGGAACAGGCTGCTTTTTTATGATGAACACCGGTGAGCGTGCAGTGCCCAGCACCAATCGCTTATTGACCACGGTGGGCTATCGCATTAAAGGTAAAACAACCTATGCCTTGGAGGGGAGTATATTCATGGCAGGTGCGACCGTACAATGGCTACGTGATGGCTTGAAGGTGATTGAATCAGCTGTTGAATCGCAAGCCATTGCAGAAAAGGTGGGTTATCAGTCTTCAGTCTATTTAGTACCGGCTTTTACGGGGCTGGGCGCACCTTATTGGGATGCTGATGCGCGGGGTGCGATTGTCGGGTTAACCCGTGACAGTGGCCCAGATGATATTGTGACGGCAGGCTTGCAGTCGGTTGTTTATCAAACGGCTGATCTGATCAATGCGATGATCAATGATGGCGCGGCCTCTTCGAATACGTTACGCGTGGATGGTGGCATGGTAGTCAATGATTGGGTCATTCAGTATCTTGCTGATATTTTAAATACACCGGTTGATCGGCCGGTAATGACTGAGTCGACGGCACTGGGTGCTGCCTATTTGGCAGGGTTACAGGCGGGACTCTATAAAGACTTTCAAGAAATTGAGTCATACTGGCAGTGTGAGCGCCGTTTCGAGCCGGCGCTTGAGGATAAGCAGCGTGAGCAGCTCTATCAAGGTTGGCAAACGGCCGTTGGGCGAATCAAAAGCAGCCAATAACGCGCAGGTAGCCTAAGTGCTTGATGGGTCATGCTCTAGGGGAAAGCCTTTTAAAGGAGGTTTCTTCTAGAGCATCCTATTCTTTAAGTACGGTTTGGATGAACCTGCTAAACTTTAACTAAGAGCCTAAAAAGGAGCCTATGGGGGATTGGAAAACAGCCAGATGGTATTCAGATGCTATTCGGATGGTACAGTGAACATATGCGGCTAATCCATTAAAAGATAACTTATAAAAAGATAACCGATTAAAAGATAACTAAAAGCTCACTAAAAATTCACTAAAAACGTATTTAATTTGGTCTACATGATTTAACGTTAATGACAATAAAACGATATAGAAAGCAACTGACCTTACTGTTGGCGGATGATAGGGCTATTATTCGGCCAGATGACTTTCAGCAGCTTGATGCAAGAGATATCGGTGTGGTTGCTGTGTCGAGTGCGCAAGAGGTGTTGGTGCATTTTGAGGTGCAGATTCCGGACATGGTTATCCTGAATATCGCCAAGGTGGATGAGGGGGTTGAGCTATGCCGCAAGATTCGTACAGACTATCAAGCGTGGGATCTTCCTATTATTGCCGTGATCGCTGATTGTGAAGAGCGCTCTATTCGTGCCTATTATGAAGCGGAGGCGTCTGATGTGTTGTTGCCACCCATCAGTGAGCTTGCCCTCTATTGGCGGGTTAAGAATTGGCTGAAAGCGCGTAGCACGTATGAGAACCTCTATGATAACAATAAATGCTTGTTACTTACCCAGTCTCTTGCTCAGTTGGGCTATTGGCAGTGGGACTTGTGCGAGAATACCTTTACGCTTTCACGATCGCTCTACACACTGCTGGGGATCAGCTTAAAGCGCTGTCACCAAACATTGGATGAATTTCTCGATTACGTTCATCCCGATG
>JAYPBG010000275.1:0-5273 GCA_038124075.1 Gammaproteobacteria bacterium | reverse complement strand
GGTGTGCAGTTGGCGCAAGTGTATGCCGTGGATCTGGCTGAGGTGCGCTTGCCACTTTCGGATCGTCAGCTGGCGCTTGTGGATATGCCAAACTCCCCGGCGGGCTTGGTAACGGCGCCCTTTGTAACGTTTAAATTAACCTATGGAGAGCAGCACTATTATTGGCAAGGTAAAGTGGTTCGGACAGAAGGGGGGTTGGATGTACGGAATCGGCTCCTCTACGCGATTGCTGAGATCGAGACACCCTATGCCTCTGATCCCATGCAGCCAGGGCGCCCGCCATTGCCAGCCGGCCAGTTTTTAGAGGCTGAAGTTCAAGGTCGATCACATCGAAACATTGTCGTTTTGCCGCGTAAAACCCTTAGAAATGGTCGCGAAGTATGGGTGGTGGAAAATGGGCGCCTTGCTCGTAGAGAGGTTGAGCTGCTCTATAAAAGTCGTGATCAAGTCTTTATAAAAGAGGGGCTGAAGGTAGGTGAGTTTGTTGTTATGACCCCTATGGATGTGGCCATTGAAGGTATGCGAGTGCATGTTAGGCATTTTGACGAGGATGTTGCACAAAGTGCTTCGCACGTAACCAATGTGGCGAGAACAAATTAAGTATAAATTGTAGGATGCAGTTGTAGCGAAATATTATTGTGAATGTATCGATACGAATCAATATTAATAAGAAAGAGAGGGTGGTTAAGTGAATGCAGTGATCGCTTGGTTTGCGCATAATCGTGTAGCGGCAAATTTGCTGATGTTGCTGATTGCAGTAGCCGGCCTCCTTGCTATGCAGAACACCAAAAAGACCATACTGCCCGATTTTCATTTAGACATGGTCATGGTGACCATCCCCTATCCTGGTGCCTCGCCAAGTGAGGTTGAAGAGGCGCTTGTCTGGCGTGTTGAATCCAGTTTGGCGAGCCTTTCTGGCATTCAGTCGATCGACTCTTTTGCGTATGAGAACAGAGCGGTGATCCGTTGTGTTGTTTCGTTTGGGAGTGATCCACGTGAAATAAAAGAGTCCATTAAAGCCCAGCTCGATGCATTGAGTGGCGGTTTTCCAGCGCATGCAGGTACCCCTAGAGTTAAGCTTGTGGCTTTAAGCCGAGAGCCGGTCGCCACCGTTGTTATTTCGGGACCGGCCGATCAGACTGCGTTAAAAGCACTGGCACAATCGGTTAAAAATGATCTTCTGGATACGAAATCGATCACCCAGGTTGATATCTCTAATGTGCAAAAGCCTGAGTTGAGTATTGAGGTCTCAGAGTTGGCCATGCAGCGTTATGGCCTCAGTTTCTCCGAGTTAGCGACCGCTATTAAACAGCAGTCCGTTAATATTTCTGCAGGTGTTATTCGTGATAAGGTGGGTAATACGTCGATTCGTACGGTTGGGCAGGCCTACTCGGCTGCGCAGTATGAGGAGCTGGTGATCCGCAGTTTGCCAAGCGGTGGGCGAGTACTGCTCAAAGATGTCGCTCAGGTTGAGGACAGCCTAACGGAAGCGAAAACCGAATCGGAATACAATGGAGAGCCTGCGGTCTTTCTCTATATTTATAGGGCCGGTCATCAGAGTATATTAGAAATTGCTAAGACCTTGCGCAAATATGTGGCCAATCCGAAAAGCTATATTCCTGATATGATCCGTCTCGATGTATCACAGGACATCTCCTCCTATTTTAAAAACCGAGTTGATCTTCTTATAGAGAACGGTGCCAGCGGTTTGGGACTGCTGTTTATTGTGCTCATGCTGTTTTTGAGGTTGAAACTCTCTTTCTGGGTCAGTATCGGCATTCCTATCAGTTTTTTAGGTGCGTTTTGTGTACTGCCGATCTTTGATGCCTCATTCAATATGGTCTCTCTATTTGCGTTTATTTTAGTGCTTGGGATTGTGGTGGATGATGCCATTATTGTGGGGGAGAATATCTTTACTCAAATGCGCCGAGGCAATGTCGGGGTGAACGGTGCCATTGCCGGTGCGCAAGAAGTGGCTAAACCGGTGGTTTATGCCGTTGTGACGACCATGATAATGTTTGCCCCGCTGCTGTTTCTTCCTGGACCCGAAGGGCAGCTCATGCGTGTTGTACCGCTTGTGGTGATTGCTGTGCTGGCTTTTTCATTGGTTGAGTCTCTGCTTATTTTACCTGCCCATTTAGCGCCGATACAGTCATTAGAAAGCTCAAAACGTAACCCCATTGGCCGTATGCAAGAGCGTTTCTCATTGGGGTTGGAGCGTTTTATTGATCTCTACTTTAGACCGTTTTTGGAGACGGTATTGCGCTGGCGTTATCCGGTGACGGCCCTGTTTGTTGTGATGTTCATATTGACCGTATTGGTGATGAACAGTGGTTGGTTGAAAATGGTCTTTTTCTCCACCATTGAGGCCGATTACTCTGTTGCGTCTGTAAGCTTTGCAAAAGGGACATCGAAGCAGGTAACGCGTAATGCGGTTGATCAGATTGAGGCGGCGGCCGTGGCGTTGCGGCAGGAGCTGATGGATGAGTTTGGTGGTGATCAAGTTTTGGGTATTACGGCCCATTATGGCAGCAGCAAGCAGAGAGTCGGTGACCACTTAGGCTCTGTTCTTTTAGAGATGGCACCTTCGGAGGGGAGAAATATCTCAGGTGATGAGATTAACCGGCGTTGGCGCGCCTTGGTGGGTGAAATCCCTGATGCACTGACGTTCAGTTTGGACTCAACCCTCAATAAGCCCGGCCCTTCAATCGATTTTGAGATTACGGGCACAGAGTTTGGCCCTCTTGAAGCGGCCACAAAAGCGTTGAAAGAGCACTTGGCTGAATATGACGGGGTCTATGGTATCAGAGATACATCTGAGAAGGGCAAGCCGGAGCTGCGGTTAAGATTGAATCCGCTGGCGCATGATATAGGGTTGGTCGCCAGTGATATGGCAACGCAAGTGCGGCAAGCGTTTCATGGTGTTGATATTCAGACGCTCCAGCGGGGGCAGGACCAGGTTAACGTTGTCTTACGTTATCCAAGTGATCAGCGTCAATCGCTATGGTTTTTAGAGAATATGCACATTCGACTGCCGAGTGGAGAGCGTGTGCCTCTGTCGATGGTTGCGGATGTCGAATATACATTAGGGCCTTCACTGATTCGCCATGTGGACCAGCGTCGTGCGGTAAGGGTTCAAGCCTATGTTGATGAGTCTCAAGCGAGTACACGCCACATTAGTCGTCAAATTCGAGAGAACTTTATGTCTTCAATTGAGGAGAACTACCACGGTGTAAAATGGCTATACAGTGGCATGCAGAAGCATGAGAAGCAGTTTATTGACTACCTTAAAGCGAGTGTTCTACTGGCGTTTATTATGATGTATATGTTAATGGCCGTACTGTTTCGCTCTTATCTGCAGCCGCTTATTATTATGTATGCCATCCCCTTTGGTGTTGTGGGCGCGATAGGGGGGCATCTGCTGATGGATATTGATGTGACGCTCTGGTCGGTGATTGGGATGACAGCCGTATCGGGTGTGGTGGTCAATGATAACCTGGTATTGGTTGACTATATCAATCGCTGCAGAGCGCAAGGAGAGTCTCTGGTATCTGCCATACGCAAAGCCAGTGCGGCTCGGTTCAGGCCTATTGTTTTGACATCGGTCACCACCTTCTGTGGGTTGGTGCCCCTGATGTTGGAAAAATCGGTGCAGGCACAATTTCTTATCCCTATGGCGGTCTCACTCTCGTTTGGTGTCATATTTGCGACGGTGATCAGTTTGATACTGGTGCCAGCAACGTACCATATAATGGATGATATGGCCTATATGCAGAAACGGCTGACGAGAAGGCTGCTTGGTGCATCCAAACCGAATAAGCGTGGCGCACTCTACCTCGATTATTGTTCAGAAAATCCCTCCGCGGTGACGAGTTATCGACAAAACCGCAAAAAAGATTAAAAAGCAAACGTGCAGAAACCGATCTTGAGACCTAATCTTTAAGTAATAAACAACGTTTTTCATGCATCGCATACGCCAGGCTGACGTGTAAAGTTTGGGTTTAGGTTTAAGTTGCAGTGAGCTGGCTTTTGCGATTCAGTTGATCTCTATGGTTAAAGGAGTTAGATCTTGTTCCCAGCCACAGGCCTACGGATACATTGGGTCATGTCTATTGTTGCTTTCCTTGCTCTTTTGTTGGGCGCATGCGGTGACAGCTCGCCTGATAAGGTTCACCTTGTTGAGTGGCCTGATGGCAGCGTCTATGAGGGCCAGTTGAATAAAGAGAAGCAGAAAGAGGGCCAGGGGACCTTTACCTGGCCCAATGGAGATAAGTATGTGGGTGGATGGGTGTCAGGGGCCATGCAGGGGCAGGGTGAGTTTGTCAGTTTGGATGGCAGTGAGTATCGAGGTGAGTGGAAAGCGGGACGATTTCATGGCAAAGGGGTCTCCATCAGTCCTGATGGTCTAAGGTACGAAGGTGTATTCAAAGAGGGCAAGAAGAGCGGTACTGGTAGCCAGAGTTGGCTTGATGGAAGGCACTACAGCGGGGAGTTTAAAGAGGGTCGGCTTAGTGGCATGGGCGTTATGACATGGCCCGATGGGCGCCGTTACTCAGGCGAATTTATGGGTGACACAATAGATCGGTATGGCTCTATGGTCTGGCCTGATGGGCGCAGCTATGAGGGTAATTTCGCAAATGGCGTACCGCACGGTGATGGCCGAATGACGATGGCGGATGGTGCTCAGTATCGTGGTGATTTTTCAGAGGGTGTGCCCATGGGGCAAGGCAAGTATACATGGATGAATGGTGTGACCTATGAAGGTGCTTTTTCATTTGGGGTGCCGCAAGGGCAAGGTGTGATGTTATGGCCTAATGGTTCTCGCTATAAAGGCAGTGTTAAACGCGGGCGGCCGCATGGTTTAGATGGGGTTTTTGTATTCAGTGATGGTCGAGAGTATCGGGGTGAATTTAAAAAAGGCGAGATGGATGGGTATGGCCGATTAAAATATATTGATGGCAGTGAGATTGTCGGCACCTTTGTTGAGGGGGTTCCCCATGGCAGTGGTGAGTGCCAATATGGCAAGAGCGTAATGAAAAGCTGTCATTTTGATAAGGGTCTCTTGGTTTTCCTAGAAAATTGATATATTGGAAAATTGATATATTGCTATGTTGTTGCTATTTTCAAATAAGAACTCATGAGGGCATAAAGTAAGGTGCAGCGTTGATGGTGCGCTCAAAATATGAATGAATAAATACGATTAATGTATATATTTTTTAGGCTCTTCTCCGCTTCTGTGAGGTAAAAAAGATGCAAAGACCCCTCTAACCTGT
>JAYPBG010000274.1:0-5279 GCA_038124075.1 Gammaproteobacteria bacterium | reverse complement strand
TAAACTGCTGTTTCTTAAAGATTTATGCGTCGTTAGAAAAGAGCCGCACCCAACTTAGACCGTGATTTTACCCATCTCAAAAATCAACTCCAACAGCACTCACGCTCACGCCGAGCCGCTTCGATCAATACAGACCACATTATGAAGGCCCTCAATAATACAACACACTTTTTGCTGAGCAAGTTCTCGAAAAAAGAGCCGATCAAACGCATCGATGAGACGTTTCTTGAGAGCAACAATACGCATCTCCCGTTCGTTCACCTATCCAACGATGAGCTCTATATGCTGGACCATCACCGTATCTGGGCGGCCAATTTGTTGGAGATACCTATTGAGGTTTTATTTACCGATATGTCAACGTTTAACTGATGAGCTGAGCGTGGCCACCTTCACGCTCACCACCTTTATCGACACCTTCATCAACACCTTTATGCACACCTTCATACAGAATGGAGTACGCCGATGGCAGCACAATCAAGATCAACAACGTAGAGGTCAGCATACCGAACACAATGCTGCAGACAAGCGGCACCAATACTTGCGCCTGAAGGCTCGTCTCCAGCAACATAGGGTAAAGCCCCGCCACCGTGGTCACCGAGGTTAAGAAAATAGCTCGGAAACGATCACGCACCGCCTGCCCTGCGGCGGTATGCAGCGGTTTGTTAGCCCGATGCGTCTTAATATACTCAACCAACAGTATGGAATCATTCACAACCACACCCGCAAGCGAAACAAAGCCGATCAGGCTCGGCATGGTCAGATCCAACCCCATCAACACATGCCCCCAAATAACCCCGATCAGCGCCAATGGAATATTGATCAATACCAAAATAGGCTCACGAAAGTTCTTAAACTGCAGCGACAAGAGAAGATAAACCCCAAACAGAGCCAAGAGAAAGCCATTGAGAATCGAACGGTTGGTCTCCTGGCTGTTCTTCACTTCACCCTCCAGCGAAACCTCCACATCAGGGTACTGCTCTAATAGGGTTGGCAGCAACGTCTTCCTAAGCTGAGCCATCAGCTCCTGCGTGTTTGCGCTCTGCGCATCCACATCACCGGTAACCGTCACTGTGCGCTGATGATCAATCCGAATAATGCGTGAGTAGCCCCGCTCCATCTCAATCTGTGCAATGGCCGACAGAGGTATGCGCTCACCCACACTGTTGAATATCGGCATACGATAGAACTGTGCCAACGCTTGCTCTGGATCCTCATCGAGCCGCACAACCACCTCATAGGATTCACCGTTACGATAGAGATCCATCACCTTACTCCCTTCATACGCCGCACGAAGCTGGCTCGAGAGCTGCTCTGCATCCAGCCCAGAGTTGAGAAAACCCGGCTGAAGCTTTACCACCAGTTGCGGCTTACCGGGCCTCAGGTCATCCATCACATTGGAGACCCCTTCGTATTGACGCAACCCGTTCTGAAGAGCCCATGAGAACGCCGATAACTGTGCATAGTCATCCCCTTGCAAACGTATATCGATGGCGCGCCCGCCCGGTCCGATCGCCGGCTCTTTGAATTGAACGGAAATGGCTGAGGCCATCAGCCGTGACTGCTCATCAATGGCGGCCAACCAGCGCCGGCGCAACTCATTGAGCGTATTAATCCGATCTTCTGCATTCAACAGGTCGAGGCTGATGGTCGCCAAGTGCCCCCCCTCAACACCGGCATCCGCATTCTGACTGTAGTTCACCCTTATGTGTCGAACCAAAACCCCTTTAGGCTCTTCTGGCAGCGTCTCTAACGCCTCATCCAGCCCGACCAAAAGCTCATCGACCAAGCGCTCAGTTCGCTCAGGCGGCGTACCTTGCGGCATGAGTATGCGCGCTTCCAGCCTATTGCCCTCTAAACTGGGGAAGAAAGTAAACTTCAAAAGCCCGGCGGGCAGCAAGCTGACACTGATGATTAACACGGCCATTGCCGAGCCAACGATAAGAAACCGGTACTCAATCGCCCGATCGGCAAAACGCCCGATCGCTCTACGCAGCTGATTAAAACGACGATCAACCCACTGGCGCCAACCGGCAGAGCGCTGAGTATGTTGCAGCGTATGACTTAAATGCGACGGTAAAATCAGAAACGCTTCCAGCAGGCTGATGATCAAAACAGCCAATAAGACAATCGGCAAAACTCGCATGATCTGCCCAGTCTCGCCGACCAAAAAGAGGAGGCTACCAAAGAGGATCAGTGAGGTCATAAACGATGCAATCACGCCAGGCAACACCTTGCTGACCCCCTTAACCACCGCTTCAACCACCGCCTCCATCTGAGTCACCGGCCCATGACCCATTTGACGATGATACTCCGCTTCGATACTCTCAGAGATCACCATCGCATCATCCATCAAGATCCCGATGGCCATCAACAGCGCAATCATCGAGATCATATTGATACTGACGCCCAATACGGCCATCACCGCCAACCCCCCCATAAACGAGACAGGCAACCCCATCACAATCCAGAAGGTGTAGCGTGCATTGAAGAAGATAAACAGCACCAGCGCGGCCAACAACAGACCTTGCCAACCGTTTTTAATGAGCAGACTCAATCGATCCTCGACAATTGAGGCGTTATCTTCCGTAATGATCAACCGGGTCGATTCGGGCAGCCGCAGATTCTCCTGATCAACAAACTGCTTCACCGCCTCAAATACCGTCAGGGAGTCATCACTTTTACTTTTACTGATGGTCAGCAGTGCGACCGGTTGACCGTTGAGCTCGACCCGCTGCGCCGCATTCTCAAAACGGTCTTCAATGCGCGCCAGATCACGCAGGCGGATTTCACCCCCACCCTCACGGGTCTGAATCAGAAGCTCACCCAACTCAGGGACCGTACGCCGCTGATTTTCAAAACGTATCTGATAGTGTGCTTCACGACTCTCAATAATCCCCACGGGCAGATCTTTTGCCTGGCGTCGAATGCGGGCCGCGATATCCTCAATACTGAGCTGATAGGCTTGCAGCTGCTCAGCGGATACCTTCACAACCAGTTGATGCGTTGTAAACCCCCCGACGGTGACAATCGGCACTTCAGGCATGGCAAGCAGCTTGGTGCGGTAGTGCTCCGCAAGCGCTTTTAACTCGGTGCGGGTAACCGGTGACTGCACCGCGACACTCATCACCACATCGGTCCGCCCCGCCTCCTCCACAATCGGATCCTCCACAGATGCTGGAAACGTCGTCACCGCATCCACCGCGGCTTTAATATCATCAATAAACGCCGCCATATGCCCCGCTTCACGCATGGTCAACGTCATCACGCCGAGGTTATCTTTCGCTTCACAGCGCTGCTGTTCCAAATCACTGATGCCATCGGTCGCCTCTTCGAGCGGGTTACAGATCCCCTCCTCCACATCGGCCGGGCTGGCCCCCGGATAGGCAACCGAGACCCGTACTTGATCACTTTGAATCTCGGGAAAGGTCTCACGATTGAGCGAAGGTAACGCCGCCAAGCCGATGGCAACGATCGCCAACATCAATATATTGGCCGCGTTCGGGTGCGCCGCGAAATAGCGAATCATAACAGCCCTCCTTGCGTACGCCCAACGGGATAGAGTGCTGCCTGGCTGGGTACCACCTGGCTTGGTACCGCCTCTTCGGCCCCTTCATGTTCGTTGCGCTCTGACCTCAATAGTCGCAACGGCATGCCCTCAATCACAGGCACCAAGTCACTGATAATGACTCTCTCCCCTGCATTCAAACCGCTGCTGATCACCACCTGCTCATTTTGAAGCAAGCCCACCTCTACAGGCCGAATCAATAACCGATTATCCGGTGTCGCCAAATAGACACGCCCTTCGTGAAGCGCTTTACGCGGGATAACAATCGCTTGACGCTTTGGCCCATGAAGCGTCACGGCAGCATACATCCCCTTAATCAGCGGTGGGCGCTTACCCGGAATCACCCCGTCATAGGGGTTATCAATGCCAATAACAATCCCCAGTGTTCTACGCATGGTGTCGATCGACTCAGAGATGCGCAATACCCGCGCCTCCCAGATCGCCTCAGCCCCCACCATGGAGGGCACCGTCACGCGCGCGCTCAGTCGCATCGCATGGCTGATCGTATCTCTATCGAGCAGCTGCTCCTCCGTGAATGTGCGGTCCGAAAGGTGACTCACTAAAGCAAACATCTCATAGGTGGATATTTCCGCTTCGATCTCAACCCCTTGAATATCGAGCGCCTCAAACAGAGGCGTACCGGCCGTGACAAACTCTCCACGCTCCACCTGCACCGCCCCGATTCTCGCCGCAAACGGCATGGTGATCTCCGTGCGCCCTAATGTCTGCTCCTGCCCCTTAACCCCTTGCTGATAGCGCTCAATCTTCGACTGTTCGATACGCTGCCGACTGACGTTGCTGCTGAGCTGCCCTTCAAGCTCAGCCACCGACTGCTCCAGTTGAATCACGCGCTGCTCTTCGGCCTCGAGCTGTGACTTTGCAATCAACTTGCGGTCATAAAGCGCTTGAATTCGTTCCAGCTCTTTTTTTCCCACGTTAAGATTTTTTTTAGCAAGCACCAGAGAGCGTTCCGCGGTCTTCTCCTCCGCCTTTAACTGCTCCAAACTGTATCGACTGGAGTCGAGATCGGCCTGAGTCTGTTTAAGAGAGACCTCATAATCCTCCGGATCAATGCGAGCCACCAGCGTACCGGCCGCTATACTTGCCCCCTGTTTAAGCCCTGGGTGGAGGTACGCCACCTTACCGGTCACCTCTGCTTTCATAGGCAACACAATAGAGGGCTCAACATAACCATAACCGATCACCTCACTCTGAAACGGCTGCTCTTGAACCGTCAAGACCTCAACAGTGCGAGGAGGCAGCGCCGTAGCGCGTTTCTGTGGGGGCTGTTTTTGCCCTACCAACTGACTGGATACTAACACGCCCAGAAGCACAGCCACCAATAACACCAGAGGGTGCCTCAACCACCGCTTCAAACCATGAGCGCCCTCTTTTTGATCACCCTTTTGACCTCCACTTTGGCCTCCACTTTGGCCTTCATTTTGGCCTTCATTTTGACCATCAGGCGCAGCATCACCTGTAAAACCCTGTTCACTCATAGTGGCTCCTTTTAGCGTTTTTTAACGTTTTTTAGCGTTGCAACTCTGTATCTTCATAACTTTAAGCGTGTGACTCTCAACCCGGGTAATTTTAAACCCTAAAGCGATGATTTAAAACCTTACGTATGAGTACAGAGCCGTGCAGAGGTAGGCGCTAACAAGGTGAGAGTGATTCGCTTCTGACTTAAATCATGCTGAACATGATTGACACATTG
>JAYPBG010000273.1:0-5294 GCA_038124075.1 Gammaproteobacteria bacterium | reverse complement strand
ACACAAGAAGGCGGCGTGAATTTGAGCAATCTATTTCGCGCCAGCGACTATTTAATATTATAAAGGCCTATCTACTTTTAGCGCTCAGCTCTATGCCTATGATGGGCTCTGTCGTGGGCACGTTTGCGGGCATGGGGGTACTCGCGGGTAATGATGTTTATGCGGCAACATCTGAGAAAACTCTACCCGAGAATGTTTTTCATTTCAATTTTACTCAAAATCTTCCCATTCTGCTTGAGCTCTGCAAGAGCAGAGGAATAGAGCCGCCGCTCTTTAAGTTTCCTGAAAGAAGACGGTATTCCATTGCCCCCTATGATGTTTTCTCTGCCCAGAAGGCTGTCTATCACACGGTTTCAAAAGGGTATTATCTACCTGAGCTCTCTATTTTATCCTTGGATGAGCGGGATTTTCTTGATATTGAGCCTGAGAAGGTATTGAAGGCCTCTGAGGAGATTAATCGCGTGTTTTGGGAGCGCACTGTTAGAGCCGACGTTAATGCAAGAGTACATACATTGGAAAGACAGTCGGCCGCAATCGGATCCTGATTCCACTCATATTGTACCCAGTGATGTGATTCAATTGATGATCTATATGACTAAGTTAGCCAAAATAGTCACTGCGCAGGCGCCCCTATGAGAGCAAAAACGGTTCAACAGCAGGTCAGTTTACTGACGGCATCGTTTCTATTTTTATTGTCGTTAACCATTGGCGTTACGCTCTGGTATGTTCAAGAGATTGATAGGCAATATCGGTATTTGACAAACAGTGCAGAGCCGACGGTGGAGGCGAGCATGATGTTGCTCAACGGTCTGAATGAGTCTCTTGGGGCCTTGCGTGGTTATCTTGTTCTAAATGAGGATCGATACGCTGAGCAGCGCCATGATGTCTGGTCATTGGAGATTGACGTTGCCCGTAGGCGGCTCGAGCACCTCTATAAACATGAGTGGACAGGCTTAGACCCTTGGTTGAGCTCTTAATAAAGAGCGTGTTGAGGAGGTGCTGGTTCTATTAGAGCTGTTAAGGCAGGCCCAAGAGAAAGTAGAGAACCAAGCGCGCATCGATTTAAAGAGTGCTAAAACGCTGCTCGCTGAGGAGGCTGCACCGCTGGGTGAGAAAATGGCCACTTACCTAGAGAAGCTGGTTGGAAACCAGAAAAAACTGTCTCAGGGTATTGAGCGAAAGGTAGCGGATGGACTGGAAGCGTTCAAGATGATTGAGCAGTTGGTGCTGATCTTTGGCCTGCTTTTCGGTACGATCATAAGCGTTGTGTTTATTCGATCGTTGACCCGTCCAATCAGTGAGTTAGTTGAGGTGGCTCGTGCTATTGCTTCAGGCAACTATGTTGATGCTATCGATGTAAAAGGTGCTCGAGAGATGCGCCATCTTGCCGATGAAATGTTAAAAATGTCAACCAGTTTAGGGCGCTTAACCTGCGGTCTTAAAGATGAGCAAGCTAAACTTATGTATGAAGCGTGGCTCAAAGAGAGCCTGAGTGACCTGTTATCAAGTCTGCAGGGCATTACTCATGTGTCTGACTTTAGCTGTCGACTGTTGGATTAAGTGGTGAATCGAACAGAGAGCCATATGGCTGTTTTATATCTGATGGAGAACGATACTGATCGAGGTGGAAAAGAGCTATTAAGGCTTTATGGCAGCTATGGCTGCCCACCACATAGTGTTTTTCAGAAAAGTTTTAAGTTGCGAGAGGGGTTGATAGGGCAGGTAGGGTTTGAAAAGAGGACGCTTCATATTCAGGAGGTGCCTGAGAGTTTCAAACCGATAGAGTCGGGATTAGGGTATAGTGTGCCTCGAGAGATTCTTGTGCTGCCTATTGTATTTGAAAACAGAGTGAGGGGCGTTATTGAGATCGCAACGCTTGGGACCTTTCAGAAAAAACATCTCAACCTATTATCGCTCGTTTAAGAGAGTATAGGGGTGCTGCTGAGCAGTATCACCAGTCGTGAAGAGACAGAGAATCTTCTTAAAATAACCACCGAGCAGTCTGAGGTGTTGAAAACTCAGCAGGTTGAATTGGAGGCGAAAAATGAGGCTCTAATTCAGCGTTCTTGTGCGTTGAAAGCGTCAGAAGCGGTTTGAAGGGTGTGCTGAACGAGCGTTTTATCAAGGACTGCCGTTTTCTGAAAAAGAGTACTTTGAGCTTGTTGATCTGACAGGGCGCGTTATTCGTGAAGACAAAAAGGGTTTCATCAACCAAACTCAACCAGAGATACTGGATCGTCTTGGGGTAGAGGCGCAAAGTTGGGTAACCTGTGTGAAGCAGTATGGATCGATGTTTTCGGTGATTGTCGGCAGTCGGTCGTCGATGGCGCAGCAGAAAAAGAAGATGCGGCGCTCGTGGCTGAAAGGGAGTAGAGAGGCGCCGATGATGGTGGGCAAGTAAACGCTCTTAACCTTCAAGTGTTGAGGTTCGGGTTGAAGAGATCGAGCAGTTCTGCATCGAGAGGAAAACCTGTAGCAATTTCATGCTCATGAATTCCCGCGAGTTGACGCAATGCCAGTTGAATGTGTGAGGGATATATGAGCGTCCCATTTTCGCTGCTATCTATGGTTAAAGTTTCTGGATGAATGGCAAGTGCATCTTGAGTTTCACTGGTTCGACCAATGACGCGATTTCCCCAGGCCGCGTTTTTTTGCATGAATATCGCGCTTCCGATTGGCCAGTGATCTTTTCCGTTATCATCGTTATAGCGTGGTGTTCTGGAAAAGTCGGATGTGATGAAGACAATCATGCGCTCTGCAATACCCAAAGATTCCGCCGTGTCCCATAAATATTCAATGCCATTGGTGAGGCGGCTGAGATTAGTGGTGTGGCGCTCATCATGGTCATCATGACTGTCGAATCCTTGAATCATTAAGTCGGCGCAGACACAGAGACCTGATTGATAGGCGGCCAGAGCCATCTGCGCCTGAGGAAGCAGTGTGTTAAAGAGGTTATCTTTATCAATGGGCTCGACGACTGTTTCTGGAAGGGCCTCTGCCAACGCATCCAGTTGGCTGTTGTTAATTCGGGCTTGATAAAGTTTATCCATATGGCTGCGTGTTTTAGGCAGTAAGTTGTCCTTGGATAAGAGGCGCTCGAGCCGTTCACGTTGATAGCGATAGACTATATCAAGCTCATCTTGATAGAAAAATTGAGCGTCGCTCCATTGAACTTGATTGCTGTTGACAAGCAGTCGGAGCGTATCAGGGTTTTGGATTAAAGTATAGGGTGTGAGTCCAGCCGTCTCTTTGTAACCACCGTTACTGATAAAAGCCAGAGGTAAATCGCTTCCATAAATGGTTGATGCGATCGCATTGAAAGAGGGGTAACCGTGGGATAGTTTACCACTCCAGTTGTGACGTACGCCAGCATCGTGTGCATTGGTTTGTGAGTCAATGCCGTTGACGACAAGCATATGATTATGAAATTTTTGAAAAAAATCGCTGTTTCTGGCAAATGGGGCATAAGTGATCGGGCTGTCTGGTATGGTCTGAATGGTTTCACCGTCTGAAGACCAGTGGTTAATGACATGATCGTCGATGTTCTCTTTCGGGTCACAGAAACTACTGACATCCCAGCCACCTTGTGCCGCAATGGTGACAAAAAATGTGCCTGTATAGGGCTCTGCTCTGAGTGCAGTAGACCAAGGAAGGAAGCCGGCTATGCCTGTGGCACCTGCTAATTTGGACGCGTATTTTAGAAAATCTCTGCGTTTCATATCAATTCTTTCATCATGTTATGTGAATACCAGCTTGTTTACTTGTCAAGCAGCTATAGTGTTTAGGTTAATAATAAAGAAAGTTTAGTACACTTCTGTCTTCACGTTATTAGGCTTCATGTTTGTCTACTGATATATAAAACGATAGTCGCTAAGAAGATAGTTTATGACAGCCATCCAGGCGCGCAGTGTATGGTTAGGGTCTTGTACAACGGCCTCTTCATCTTCCCAGTCTAAGATGCAAAATTCATCATCGACCTCTTCATTGACGAGCGATGTTGAACGATTTTGGTTCATACGAAGCTCTTGAATCTCAGTGAACAGTGCATAGGTTGCTAAAATTTCTTCGTTATTGATGCTGAGTGATTCACCCAGCAGTTGGTAATGCAAATGCTGTATGTTTTGAATGATTCTTACCTCGCCGGCTCCAGCTGGGATGTCCTCGATCTCTGTGAAAGGAAAGAGTATGCGTTCTTCGGCGGGGTTTTGAAAGTCTTGGCTGACCATGGTGCAGCTGATCTCTGTGGTCATTCTGTCCACGACCTTTGTCATCATGGCGTTGATATTTCGGTTTCGCTCGGTAATGCCATCGCTGTCAATGCCGCCATAGAAGGTGCGGTACTCTTCGAGTAGGTAGGCGTACTCTGTATCCCAAGGTGCAGACCAGCCCAATCCGGTGACGTTCGTCAATTTATCGTGCAGCTCTTCGGGCGTCAAGAGCCGGTCAGGACCAACACTGGCTAAATCTGTTTCGCGTGTGGCATCTAGGCTTTCCGCCTCGATGGTGGCTGCGTTAAACCAAGGGCTGAGAATCATCTCAAGTAAAAGGTCTTTTAAATTATAGGCCCCGTGCACGGCTAATCCGGCGGTGCCGCTTCTGAAAAGTTCAGCAAGACGTTCAATTTCTGCGTTTTGTGCTTCATGAATTAAAAGTTGTTGGTCATAGTTGTTTGCAGAGGCATCAATTGGGCGCTCTATGATGGGTTCGCCAAAGATCGCGGGCCACCAGAATTTAACCGTGCCACTGGCGAAGCGCTCATCTTCGACAATTTGTTTGGCGAGCCACTGTAGGCTGCGGTTTGTCTCTGCATTGGGTGTCTCCTGGCCGTTAAAACCAGGGCTGAACATGTCTCGGTACCAACGGTCACCCTCTTGATAGAGCCCCGACAGTTTGTATGATGCAGGGAGTGAATCCGTATCAAATTGCAGATAGAATCCAAAATCACCGAAATTTTGAAAAGTGCCGGCAACGGGGTCTAAAACTTGATGACATACGGAGCAGTTAGGGTTATTCATGGTTGGGTTGTCGGTATCTGCGAGTGCGGCGGCATCGATGGGGCGTTGCGCTAAACCTTCAATGTCGACACCGAGAAAAAACTGGTAGGCCCAGCGTGCGCGGGCTCGGTTACGATTGGTCGCGGTGGAGGGATAACGAGCCATAAATGTAGGGGTTGTGAGTATGCCGGCGGATGGGAATGGTTGTACTCTATACCCAAAGTTGTCGCCCGTTCGCCACTCGTTTTCATCGCTTTGATTAAGAATCATGGCGTTTTGTGCTGAGAAAGCACTTTTGGA
>JAYPBG010000272.1:5015-5298 GCA_038124075.1 Gammaproteobacteria bacterium | reverse complement strand
TTTGATAAGCTCCCAATAAGGGCAGCGTACCCTGACAGACTGCAATCACCCATGCCGCAATGAGAAAAAAGTGCCCAACCTCTGGTATCACCGCATACCCCCATAATGTATCTAACAGCCCTGCCTGACACATCCACATACCGCGGTATCGCTTTAAAACAGGGCACCTACTTTCAAACTGGGCTCAAGTATAACGCATAATAAAAGCTTAATCTCACTACGCCCGACTCGTAACTTTAATAAAGTTCAGTTAACATTTAATACTCTGGTCCCTCTTGATGTG